>JAQBNY010000294.1 GCA_028288315.1 Mucilaginibacter sp. | reverse complement strand
TTTCAAATATAAATCCTTGTTTGATCGGGTTGGGAAATGGTAAGGGGTTTGTGGCAACCGTTATTTTAGGTTTGATCTCGAAAAACTCTAAAAAATCATTCAAATAGATCGCCCCCTGTGATACGGTCGTAAATCTCGACAGCATACTTTCCATGAGGGTGCTTAATTGCCGGAAGGAACCGGCCAAAAACGTAAGACTGCCTACCGAGGTTTTCCCGTTGATGGTTTGATAAATAATAAATCCGTAGGCTGCATAATAACCGATACTGCCTAATATGGAAAAGAATGTCCCCCAGGCGGAGCGTCTAACGGCCAGTTTGCTGTTATCGGAATAGAATTTGTTAGAAAGGGTCTTGAACCGGTTAATGACGAAATCGGCCAGACCGAATATTTTAACTTCCTTAGCCGTTTCATCGCTGTCGCCTAAATAGCGTACATAATCCAGTACGCTCCTTTCGGGTGTCTGGCTGCGTGTTAAGGCATAGTTTTGGCTGTTAAAATAAGACTCTCCTAAAAAGGCCGGTATAATAGCAATAAGTAAAAGCAGGATCAGCCAGGGGTTAAAAGCGATAAGGCCGGTGATTAAAAACGCCATTGAAATAAAATCCTGTACCTGGCTCATGACCTGTGATAGTAATACCGTTCGCCCGACAGTTTGTTGTCTGGCACGTTCCAGCTTATCATAAAATACAGAATCTTCAAACTGGTCCAGATCAAGCGTCGCCGCATGGCGCATGATCCGCATGGAAGTGTAATTAGAAAACAGGTCACCCAATAAGCTATCCAGCAAATTGATGGCCCGGTTCAATCCATCTGTGAGTACAGCCAAACCAAACTCGATAGCAACTAATTCCCATAATTCGTTGTGGTTGCCCCCATGACGATTGAGTTGCACCACCTGGTCAATAATCAGCTTACCCACGTACAATAAGGCCACTGGCATCGCTGAGCGGATAATACGGAGCAGGAAACTAATGGAAGTTTTCCAGGGGCTGCTCAGCCAGACCAGTTTAAAAAATTCGGGCAGATTCTTTAATGCCGAAAGGCGCTGCTTAAATGAAATATCGGGACTGGAAATAGTGTTCCTTGTCTTAGCCATCTCTTTTTTATTGCTTTAACATTCAAATGCAAAGCTATATTAATAAAACAGGTGACTGAATGCCATTTATCAAAAATCTTTCCGTTTAGAATAAAACGAGACAGTCTGCCTATATGGCAATCTGTATAAGCACGTCTCAGCTAAACATCGGTAGTATGCAAGCAGAAAAATCTTTTGGTGCAATGGTGGTTTTAACTATCAGGGTGCGTTAGGTAACTAAGCATTCATCAACGTTAATCAACTGTTCTTTTTGCAAAAGAAAAGAGTAAAAACAAAACACCCTCTTTACCGCTTGCGGTAGAGAGGGTGTTTGATTCGCTGGCTTGCGGAAAAGACCGGTGAGTCACTCTACTTCCATTCCAAACCCATATTTTGGAACATGAAGGCCCATTTATCTGCCTGGCCACTGATGATCTGCGCGGTAGATTGGCCTGCGCCATGCCCGGCTTTGGTTTCAATACGGATCAGTATCGGGGCAGTACCCTGCTGAACTTCCTGTAGCCTTGAGCCAAACTTAAACGAATGCGCCGGTACCACACGGTCGTCATGATCAGCAGTGGTAACCATGGTAGCTGGGTAGTCAGCCGGTTTCAGAGCATGGTATGGCGAATACTTGTACAGGTATTCAAACATTTCTTTGCTGTCTTCGGCGGTGCCGTAATCATAGCTCCAACCGGCGCCTGCGGTAAATTTGTTGTAACGCAGCATATCCATTACCCCTACAGCAGGGAAAGCCACCTTGCACAGATCGGGGCGCTGAGTCATTACCGCACCTACCAGAAGGCCTCCGTTAGAACCACCCGCTATAGCCAGGTAGTCCTTTGAAGTATATTTATTTTGGATGAGGTATTCTGCAGCAGCTATAAAATCGTCGAACACATTCTGCTTTTTTATTTTGATGCCGGCTTTGTGCCAGTTTTCGCCGTACTCGCCACCACCACGCAGGTTGGGTACAGCATAGATACCGCCATGCTCCAGCAATACGATATTGGAAGTGCTGAAGGCAGGCGTCAAACTAACACCAAAACCGCCGTACGCATATAGCACCAATGGGTTTTTGCCGTTCATTACTGTGCCTTTTTTGTAGGTAATAATCATCGGTATTTTGGTACCGTCCTTTGATTTATAAAACACTTGCTTTGACTCAAACTGCGTTGGGTCGAATTGTACTCCGGCTTTTTTGTACAGGGTTGATTTGCCGGTGGCAATGTTGTACTTAAAAATAGTGGTGGGGTAAACGTAGTTGGTGAAGGTGTAATAGGTTTCTTTCTCTTCCTTCTTAGTGCCAAAACCACCTGCCGAACCAACAGAAGGCAGCTCGATGGAATGCTCCAGCTTGCCGTCCATATCGTATTGTAATACTAACGAGGTGGCGTCTTTCAGATACTCAGCGAATATCTTTCCACCCCCGGTAGATACGGTCAGCACGTTTTTGGTGGCAGGTATCAGGTCTTTCCAGTTGTTAGGTTTGGGATTAGGCGCATCAACTGTAACCACTTTAAAGTTGGGTGTATTCAGGTTGGTAATGATGTACAACTTATTGCCCATGTTATCAATAATACTATGCTGATTATCAAAATTATCCACTACGTTTACTATTTCACTTTCCGGCTTGGAAAGATCCTGCAGGTAAAGCTCATTACCGGTAGTTTCTTTAGCCGCGGTGATCACCAAAAAGCGTTCATCTTCGGTCAGGTACGCGCCTATGTACCTGCGTTGCGTTTGCTCTCCGCCAAATATCATCTTGTCTTGGCTTTGGGGCGTGCCCAACACGTGGTAATATAACTTGTGAAATTGGGTGATCCCGGCAAGCTGGCTGCCCACTTTTGGCTTATCGTAGGTGCTGTAGTAAAAGCCCTCGTTGCCTTTCCACGCTATGCCGGTAAATTTCAGGTCGACCAGCGTATCGCCGATGATCTTTTTATCATCAGTTTTTATTACGATCACTTTGCGCCAGTCGGACCCCCCTTCAGATAATTGGTAAGCCGCCATGCTGCCATCTTTAGTAAAATCAATACCCTGCATAGATGTGGTACCATCGGCCGAGAATTTATTGGGATCAAGGAATACCTCCGGCGTACCGTTATCGCCTACCTGGCGCCATAAAACCGACTGGCTTTGCAGACCGTTGTTCTTATAAAAGTAGGTGTATTTACCTTGTTTAAAAGGGGCGCTGTATTTTTCGTAATTCCACAATATTTCAAGCCGTTTACGCATAGCTTCGCGGTAAGGAATCTGACCCAGATAATCCTGGGTAACTTTATTTTCTTCTTTCACCCAAGCCTTAGTATCGTCGGCGCGGTCATCTTCCAGCCAGCGGTATGGATCGGGCACAGCAGTGCCAAAATAGGTAGTTACGGTATCAACTTTCTTGGTTTTAGGGTATGGTAGCGTTTTGAGATTCATTTGTTGAGCAAAGGTATAACTGCAGCCTAAAACAGTCAGTATAAATAATGTAAGTTTCTTCATGTTGGATTTATTGAGTTATTAAAGATATGGTTTTGAGGTGAAAGGCAAAAGGATAAGACGAAGGGTAGTTAACTCTATAATTTTTAAACTAACAAATTCGTAGTAATGCTTTATCTCAATCTAATTTTTTGAGCTAAATGAAAAAGCGAGATTGTGAATTTTACCAATAAGAAATATATTGTATTATTAATTATAATATAATAAAATGTTTAACTTGCAGTATTACTGAAAGCCAGCCCTATTCATGACTCAAACGCTTAGGCTAACCGGTATTGACATGATCGGAGACATTTCCCGGGTACACATTTTTTGTCATTCTACGAAACAAAGCAGGATCTGCTATCCGTACTGGTGCCATATTTTAAAGCCGTGCTTGAAAATAATGAATACTGCATCTGGATAACATCGGGGAATACAACAGTTGGGGAAGCGATGATCGCATTTAAAGGAATCTGTGCCAAACCTTGTTTAGTGCGTGCGAAAAACTGGTACAGAATTTTGTGTTGAACTGCCACTGCAATGAGCAATAGGACCAACTGACCAATACTCAATATCCGTAGCGTTTCAATTCAACCTTTTAAGCTGGATATGAAGCATCCCGGAATGTGTGTTTTATTTTAAAGATAAATTGGCCATGAAATAAGCCAAATTTTTATCTTGGAACTACTACATGGCTTAAATAATTTTTTTAATGAATTTAAAAAAAAGTTATGTTACCGGAAGACAAAATCACCCAACTGAAACAAGCCCTACGCGGGAGGTTGGTTCAGCCTAATGATGAAGATTATCATACTGCACGCAAAGTGTATAATGGTATGATAGACAAACATCCCTTATTGATAGCTAAATGTGTCAATGTAGCCGATGTAATTACGACAGTAAATTTTGCAAGAGAAAATGATCTGCTTACGGCGATAAGAAGCGGCGGCCACAATGGCGGCGGCCTGGGTATATGCGATAATGGATTGGTAATCGACCTCTCGCAGATGAAGGGTATTAATGTTGACCCTGCTGCTAAAACGGCATGGGTTGAAGCGGGCTGTACTTTGGGTGATGTTGATCATGCTACACATGCATTTGGCCTGGCTACCCCCAGCGGAATTTTTTCTACCACGGGAATAGGTGGTATTACTTTGGGCGGAGGTCTTGGGCATCTTACGCGGCATTATGGCCTTGCCATTGACAATCTGCTTGAGGCAAATGTAGTACTGGCCGACGGAAGCTTTGTAAAGGCCAATAACACAACCAACAAAGATCTTTTCTGGGCGCTTCGCGGCGGCGGCGGTAACTTTGGAGTGGTTACTTCTTTTGTATTCAGGCTGCATCCTCTAAATACTGTATATGGCGGGCCAATGCTGTGGGAATTGGATGAGGCGGAAGATGTGTTAAGATGGTACCAGGACCTGATTAAAAGTGCTCCTGATGAGCTTAGTGGGTTTTTCGCTTTTCTTTGTGTTCCTCCCGGACCTCCTTTTCCGGAACATTTGCATACAAAAAATATGTGCGGCATAGTGTGGTGCTACAGTGGTGACATGGAAAGAGCTGAAAAGGTTTTTGAACCTATCCGCAATTTTAGAAAACCTGCCCTTGATTTTGTGGGCCCCCTTCCTGTTCCGGCATTAAACAGTATGTTTGATGCACTGATGCCGCCCGGATTAAACTGGTATTGGAAAGCTGATTTTGTAAACGAAATAGGCGATGAGGCTATAGCTCAACATTTAAAGTATGGAACACAGCTGCCTACATTGCTTTCAACTATGCATCTGTATCCAATTAATGGCGCTGCTTCCAGAATAAGTAATAAGGATACCGCATGGAGTTATCGCAACGCAACATGGGCTATGGTAATTGCAGGGATAGATCCCGATCCGGCTAATAATGATAAGATCACCAAATGGGCAAAGGATTACTGGGAAGCATTGCACCCTTATTCGGCAGGTGGTGCTTATGTAAACTTTATGATGGAGGAAGG
>JAQBNY010000005.1 GCA_028288315.1 Mucilaginibacter sp. | reverse complement strand
CAGTAGGTTTAATACCTGTGCTAACAAAAGTTAAAGCTGGAAATTTTTCAACCTCAAAAAAATCAGCAGATTTTAAGTGAGCATCACGTTTCTCATTATCAGTGCTTACTGATGCAGTGTTAGCAGAGAAATTTACTTTAGCGTCGCTAAAATCAGGTTTAGCAGCAACTATTGTAGCATCAAAATCTTTAAAATAACCGTCAACATCGCTTACTGCTAAGTGAGTAATTGTGAAAGTAACGCGTGAATGTGCTTTGTCAACCTTCCAGGTGCTTTGCGCAAATACAGCCGTTTGCATGAATACTGCAACTGCTAATAATGTTAAAAATCTTTTCATGTTTCGTTAATTTTAGTGTTAAAATATTTTTTATACTTCAAAGATATTATAAAGCTTTTGTATTATGAACCAAAAAAGATGTTTAAACATACTTTTTTTATAAATTAATGACAAACATTGAAAAAAAGGGAATAACTAGCATTTTATGTGCTAATATTTAAAAAAAGTGTAATCAATAAATACACCATGCGGCGGGCTATGCCAGCGGCGGTATCCGCTTTATCCTTAAAGCATCCACTCTTGTAATGGTAAGCAGTGTTAAACTATTTCCTCCCACTTGCCACTGTCTAAACTCCTGTAAATAGCATCTACAACTTTCATATCCTTTAATCCTTCTTCACCGGGTACACGGCTTTGTTTATTTAAGGTTACGCAGTTAGCAAAATCGTCCATTTGGGCGGCTTGCTGTATATTATTGGGAACGTTCATTGGTTTACCGTTTATGGTGCCATCTAAACCGCTATAGCCAAAAGCGGGTTCAAGTGCAAACTTACCTTTCTCGGCTTCAACATGCAGGTAACTCCAATCATTGTTATAACTTGATTTACCTGTAACCTTTGCACCACCCGGAAACTTCAGTTCCCAAAAAATGGTTTCATCAACTTCTTTAAAAAAATCCGGGCGGGTTTTCTCTTGTGTTGCCTTCACAGCAATGGGCTCCTGGCCTAGTGTATAACGCGAGCCCTGTATAGAGTATACACCCATATCCATTAACGCGCCACCGCCAGACAGGGCTTTTTTTAAACGCCATGCATTGGGGTCACCGTTGTAAGTAAAGCCGTTACCTGTATCAATTTTGGTAACCTTTCCAAAAATTTGTTTTTGGCCAAGGCGCATCACTTCCTGGTTGTGCGGCTCAAAGTGCAAACGGTAACCTATTGAAAGTAACTTGTTGGCATCTTTGCAGGCAGCAATCATTTCGCGGCAATCATTAGCATTAAGCGCCATTGGTTTTTCGCATATTACATGTTTACCTGCACGGGCCGCCCTAATAGTGTACTCCTTGTGCATAGCTACCGGCAAAACCACGTATACAATATCAATATCCTTATTGTTGGCTATCTCGTCAAAGTTTTTATAGTTATAAATATTCTTTTGAGGAATATTGTATTTTTTTGACCAATCTTCGGCTTTGGCCGGGGTGCCCGTAACTATGCCTGCCAGGTAACAGTTTTTTGTGTGCTGTAATGCCGGGGCAAGTTGTCCGCTGCTGTAACCACCTAAACCAACCAATGCTATACCGAGCTTTTTATCAGGCTCTTGTGCTGCCAATGATGATAATGCCGAACCCAACAGCAATGCTCCGGCGCCTAATGAACCAGTAAGTATAAAATCCCTGCGTGATGTTTTAATAGTTGGCTTCATAATGGTTTATGTTTAAGGTAATTGCAAGATATTGGTTTATTTTCAAACAACAATTTTTATTCCGAATAAATCCTGAAAGTTCACCTGCACAGGGCCTCCGCCTATTCTCCAAAGAGATAAATGGGCCGACAAAAAACTCAACGATTAAGATTATCCCTGTACTTTTTAATAGCACGTATTAATGATTGTACAATAGCACTTTGCCCCTCCTTTGAGTTGAGGTAGCGTTCTTCATCGGGGTTGTTAATAAAACCTGTTTCTATTAATAAACCGGGCATACCGCTTTGCTGTAGCACCAGTACTCCCTGCTCTTTTACACCGGCACTGTGACGGCCATCTGTATCTTTAAACTCGGTGTTCAGCAAATCGCCAAACTGGATGCTTTGTTTGCGGTAACGTTGTTGAAAAGCGGCCAGCACAATGGCATTCACCGCCGCATCCTCGCCGTAACCGTTATATTTTTTCTGGTAATCTTTTTCAATGTAGATAGATGCATTCTCTCGCAGGGCTTCAAGCTGTTCCTGCTTGCGGTGAAAACCATAAACCAGTAACAGTGCTCCCTTACGGCTGCCTATGCGCTCAGGCGTTGAATTACAATGTATTGAAATGAATAGATTTGCTTTGTTCTCGTTGGCTATATCAGCCCGCCTGTGTAGCTCAATAAACTTATCGGTGTTGCGTGTCATGATCACATTTACGCCATCCATTTGATCATTAATAGCCTCTTTCAGTTTTTTACCGATGCTTAACGCTACAGACTTTTCATTAGAGTAAGCGCCATGCGCGCCGGGGTCTTTACCGCCATGGCCGGGGTCTATTACAATTGTTTTAAATCTGAAAGAACTTACTGTTCCCGCTTCATTGTCTTCGGCCTTGTATCTTTTTGTTTGTGCTGATACAGTACAAACGGTTAATACTATCACAGCAAGAGTGCTGCTGATTAGTGGAATAGCTTTTGTGATGTGCTTAGTTAGCATAGATAGCACAAAGGTATACGGATTGTTTAAAACATAATAAGTAAAAAATGTTTGTACATGAAAAAAGTTTGTTAAAAGTATAAATGAACAAAACCCAAGCGCCAGAAAAAACGTAAACTAGTTTAACCTAATGCAATGTTCAATTTAAATTATATGAGATTTAGATTTTAGAATTATATTTTAGCATTTTCACTTCCCATATGCATTCTGATGAACAGCCCGGCCATTTGCAAATAGTTACTACTGCCGATGGATCAAACACCATTTATAACGCACACGTTGGCGAAAACTATCATTCGCGCAATGGGGCCCTGCAAGAGAGCAGGCATGTGTTTATAGAACAGGGATTGCAATATTTTTTAGATAATACCGCCGATATAGCACCATCTGTATCTATATTGGAGGTAGGTTTTGGTACTGGTCTTAATTTTTTACTGAGTGCTGATTTTTGCACCAGGCAGCAATTGCAACTATATTACATAGGTGTTGAGGCTTACCCGTTAACTGCAGAAATAATTGGCAAAACCGGATACGATAAATATATATCAACAAGTATATGGACAAGCTTTTTGGACAGTTACAGGCAGTCACTTGTTAGTCCGGTTAAGTTAAATACCTATTGCCAGCTACAAATTGCGGCCCGCAAACTGGTAGATTTTAGAAGTGACCACCAGTTTGATGTAATTTACTTTGATGCTTTCGCATCAGCCCACCAACCCGAAATGTGGGATGAGGCAGCCATAACTCATACCCTTAAATTCTTAAAACCAGGCGGTGTATTTGTAACTTATGCTATAACCGGCAATTTAAAACGCACAATAAAAGCATTGGGATTAAAAGTGCAGAAAGCCCCCGGTGCACCAGGCAAACGAGAAATGCTAAGAGCTATTAACGTTTTATAATAGACTTTAATTTGCCTCCACATTTTGTATAATTTCTAATCAGCCCCCCCGCAAAGCGAGTTAGGGATTGGAGCGGATACCGGCCCGTGACTAAGGCCTTGTACAGTATAAGCGTAAAGCCCGGCCGCAGGCAACTCCCATGTCAAAATAAATATCTGTTCAATAATTATGAGCAACTGCTCCAAAACTCAATTAGCGATTAATTAAAAATCTGCACATTTGCATATTATAAATTTATTGTATGCCTATAACTGCTCCTATTACCGCTACAACACCATCTGCCGCATTTGAGCGCCTGCTTACCATTATGGATGATCTGCGGATTAATTGCCCGTGGGATAAAAAGCAAACCTTGGAAAGCCTGCGCCATTTAACTATAGAGGAAACATATGAGCTTTCTGATGCCATATTAAGCGGCGATATGGATGAGATAAAAAAGGAATTGGGCGATATTATGCTGCACCTGGTTTTCTACTCGCG
>JAQBNY010000292.1 GCA_028288315.1 Mucilaginibacter sp. | reverse complement strand
GTTAATGTTGGGTTTGGTGCGGCAGCTGTTACGTAGCAGGATGCACCGGCCATGTACAGGTTGGCTATGCCATGCACTTTGCAATTAGCATCAACCACACCTTTCTTTGGGTTATCGCTCATGCGGGTAGTGCCCATGTGGTGCCAACCACCGCCGGTAAATGTTGGCCAGGTGTTATCGCTTTCATCCTGCAGGTAATCCATTAAACGTACCCTGCCTGCAGCACTAATGCCCATTTGCTCGCCTATTATTTTATAAATACCCCGCACGCTATGCTTCTCTAACGGGGTAAGTTCCCAGTGTAGCATGGCACGCGGTACCCCCAAGGCATCTTTCTCGGTATCTAAGGTAACACGGCTGTTTGGGTTTGGCGCCTGTTCTATCCTTGTAGATAATTGAAAGGATGAATAACCTTCTTTTTTAGCGCCATCCTTTTCAAGCTTATCAAAATGTGCCATGTTCTTTCTGGTCTCTGCAGTATCGGTTGTCCATATATCGATAAAGGCTGGTTGCTGCCTGGCAATATCCAACGGAATAAACGATGCAGTTCCGTTCAGTATCCGGTGCTGGCGCTGCATTTCTTCGCTTATGGCCAGTTCGGCGCGGGTCTTGGTAACTCCCCATTCAAAATGGTATAACTTCAGCACATCT
This sequence comes from Mucilaginibacter sp., assembly GCA_028288315.1. Taxonomy (GTDB): domain Bacteria; phylum Bacteroidota; class Bacteroidia; order Sphingobacteriales; family Sphingobacteriaceae; genus Mucilaginibacter. Next base: position 2,295 of record JAQBNY010000292.1, on the reverse strand, counting down.
GGCTTAGTGAGCCACATCTCTGCCGATTTTATCTCCAGATGCTCCATAAAATAACGGCCCACATTGTCGTTTTGATTACCCAAACCTTTTGGTGCCTGCTTGTTCGAGGCCAGCAACAACCGCGCGTTTTGTATAGAGCAACAGGCAATAATAAACTGCTTTGCCCTAACGGTATGTTTCTTGCCCGCCAGGTTTTTTACCGTAACTTCTTTTATGGCCGATGCGTTTTCGTTAGCCGTAATATCGGTTACATTGGCGTAGGTGTAGAGATGGATGTTAGGCGCTTTTACAATGGTATCGCGATACTTGGTACCGAAGCGGGTAGGCGGACTAAACTGCCACATTTTGTTATAAACCGCCTTGTCATCAAGCGGTAGGGATACTAATTCCGGGTCTTTATCCTGCCAGTGTTTTACGCTGTAATCATACGGACCAAGGTCGAGGTTTTTGTGGGCACGGGCATAGTAAGGGTCAAGGTCTTCGCGTTTTATGGGCCATCCGCTATGCGGCACCCAGTCGCGTTCCTTAAAATCAATCGGATCAAATGTAGAACAAAAGCCCGACCAGTGCCCGGTTGTTCCTCCAAAGTAATGCAGCCTTGCCGAGTCGAGCGGGTAATAGCGCTGCCCGGTTGTTTTGCCTTTATACAGGTCCTGCATTTGCTGTTCGTATTCAAAGCCGCCGCCCTCCAGCAGTATCACTTTGTAGGGCGTGTTCAGCCATTCCAAAGCCATGCTTATACCTGCCGCGCCTGAACCTACTATGCAGATATCGCCTTCAATCAGGCTATTGTTCTCAATATTTCTTGCGTCGATATGCATGGCGGCTTAAGATTTAATGATAGAAAATAGTGCGCACTGCCTGGCCTCAGTTTGAGACATTACCCAGCCTTTTACCATTACTATATTGCCGGTTTTAAAGTCGTTGGTTACCTGTTTATCCAGTAGGGTTTGTATCTCATCTTTACCAAGTTTAGCGCGGTCGTTATCGCTCAAAAGCAATTGAGATAGCTTCAGTTTATCGTCCTCGGCCGTGTGTAATTTACGATAAGCCAACCCAGCTTCCTGTATGGCCTTTACATCAACCAGGTGAGAAAACAATAGCGGCTGGGCAACAGCCATTTCTGTTGATCTGATACTGCAGCTTTCGGCAAATGGCAAAGTAAGCGCCAGCGCCGTAAAGGCAGATAATTTCACAAACGACCGTCTTTCCATATCAATTTTTACGGTTTGTAATTCATTGTATTCAGGTCCCGCTCTTTCATAAGTAATATTAAACTGAACAGGTATTTTATATTTTTTCGTGCTGATAGATTATACTTTTAAGAATGCTTTTTTGCGATATAGGAAGTACAGAAACATCCACTTAACCATAATAAAACAAATGGCCATTACCACAATGTTGTACGGTTCGCCAACCAGTTGGCCAAGCCACCCAAAGAAACCATTGGTAGCGTAGTTCCAATTGATGAATTTACTGGAGATGTAAATAAGAATGGAATTCATGCCAATTACCTTGAAAAAGAATGCCCATGACTTATAGCCCAATACATCAATTACATAATAAAACAACGCGAGCAGCAGCAAGCTTAAACCGCCAACGTGCAGGACAAAAGAGCTTGTCCACAGGTTTTTGTTGATAGGGAAGTCTAAATTCCAAATCTGTGCCAGCACCAGGAATATTACACCACCAACCGCAAGTATTAATGCTTTGCGCCCTTTATTCTGATGACCTGTTTTTAATAGCGTGCCAGCCAGCACACCTAATAAACCAGTACTTATTGCCGGAATGGTGGAGAATAAACCTTCAGGATCGTGGATGCCTAAATATAGTTTACCCGGTAAAATAAGCCTATCCATGTATGAAGCAAAGTTACCCGGCATGGTCAGATCGCCATGCGGGAAACCTGGGGCAGATGTAAATTTTAATAACAACCAGTAACCGATAATAAATACCCAAAACCAGGCTATTTGCCATTTGCGGTTGGCATACAAGTAAATAATATTAGCAAACATATAAGCAATACCAATACGGCCCAGTACCGATGCAAAACGTATCTCTTCAAAAGGTTTCAGTGTTTTTAATCCATTATTTACCAGTAAACCAAGTAGCACCAATATGGTGGCACGTTTTATAACACGCAAAACTAGTTGCCCTTTGGTTGCCCCTTTCTCCAGTTCGCGGCCTACCGAATATGGTGTTGCCACCCCTGCCAGAAACAAAAATAGCGGGAATATAAGGTCATACAAATGAAAGCCGTTCCAGTCGGGATGGGTAAACTGGTTAGCTATGCTG
>JAQBNY010000274.1 GCA_028288315.1 Mucilaginibacter sp. | reverse complement strand
CCTGTCAACCTGCGGAAAATCTACCGAGAACATTGCCCGGGCTTGTTCTTTTACTTCTTGTTGGATAACCTTATCCGGAAGATCAATTTTGGCTACTGCTGATATAAATGGCATTTAAGTAATTTTTGTATAAACGGCGATACCCATCCCGTTTATACAAATACGGCGAAAAGTATCAATTGGTTGATAACTTTTATTAAATACTATTGTTTCATTTGCACTAAAGCTTTTACATTCACAATATAAAATCATACACTATGCCCGAACTACCCGACTTGCAAGTATTTAGCCGCAACCTTAATAAAATGCTAAGCGGCAAAACGGTTAAAGCAATTACGGTGCATAAAGCACCAAAACTGAATGTTATGCCTGCAGCGCTGCAGGATACTTTGCAGGGACAAAAACTCAGTTCGGTTTATCGTGATGGAAAAGAGCTTTACTTTAAATTTAGCAAGGGTGATGTTTTGGCGCTGCACCTTATGCTGCATGGCAAACTGTTTTTGTTTGAAGGTAAAAACGAAAATAAGTACAGCATAATTGAAATACTTTTTAATGATGATACCGGCCTTGCACTAACAGATTTCCAGGGGATTGCCAACCCAACCCTAAACCCTCCCGAAAAAGACGCGCCTGATGCTGACGCGGCAGACCTGGAATATTTAAAAACAAAGCTTGGCAAAACAAAAACAAACGTTAAAACCGTACTGCTCGATCAAAAGATAATACGTGGTATTGGTAATGCTTATGCCGATGAAATTTTGTGGGATGCCCGTATATCGCCGTTTTCGGTAAGTAACAAAATACCGGATGATAAAGTTAAGGACCTGCTTAAATCCATCCACTCCGTATTGAAAAACGCTGAAGAACAGATCATCAAATCAAACCCTGATATTATTGCCGGCGAAGTCCGCGATTTTATGCTGATACATAACTCCAAAAAGAAACAAAGCCCAACCGGTGCGGAGATACTGGTAAAAGAAGCCGGACGGAAAACTTATTACACAGAAGAACAGGAATTGTATAGTTAACACTCCTTTATTATGCTGAATTTTTGAAGCATCTAATCAGCGAGTAGGATCCTTCGTTCCTCAGGATGACAATGGGGCTAATCTTAAATGTTTGTCATGCTGAATGTGGTGAAGCATCTATTCACCATGTGTGCGATGGGTAATGGCGAACCTGTCAAACTATTTACAAGGGAGGCGAGAGATCCTTGCCAATTAACTCACCCCAACTATGCTATACTGGTCGACCTCTCTGCTAACGCAAAGAGGGTGGGATTAGAATATGCCCCTCTCACACCTTATTTTTCCTTAAAATTAAAACATTTAACTCCAATACCGTGTTTTAATAAAAAATTAACAGATACTACCATGGGAACACTACAACACATACAGCACCAGATTTCGGCATTGAACGATCTGATAAAAATAAACAATGACCGTATTGCCGGCTACCAGAAAGCTCTTGAAAGTACCGAAGATTTGTCCCTGAAAGGTATTTTTGAAGGTTATGCTGACCAAAGCAAGGGTTATGTTAACGAATTGAACGACTATATTCACCAGTTAGGCGGCTCGCCGGCTGATGGCACTACACTTTCAGGTAAGTTTTACCATGCCTGGATGGATGTTAAATCAGCATTCACTAAGAAAGATGCACATTCCATATTGTCTGACTGTGAATATGGCGAAGATGTGGCCAAGAGTGCCTATCGCAAAGCGTTGGATGATAAGGAACTAATTTGGGAGGATGATAAGGTTGTTACCTTGCTCACCAGCCATATGAACGGGTTAAAAATGGCACATGATGCTATTAAAGCCCTGCGCGATTCAACCAAACAACCAGCATAATTATGGATAGTCCGGATCAGGATTTTTTGGCCGAATATAAGCCCCTGCATGTACCGCATAAGTATGATGCAGCGGCTTCCCTGCAAGATAATGTTATTTATGCGCTTGCGCAGCTGGAGTATGCAACAACCCCTGAAGTTGCCGCCAAGTTAGCCATATTTGAACCGCAGACCGATATACAAATTCATCAGCAAAATGCAAGGAATATTTTAGAAGGCTTATTTAATAAAGGACTGATAAAAGGTGATGATGAGGAAGAAAGACAATATAACCTAAGTAAGATATTGGTCCCAAACTCGGGCAAGGCCGATAGATTGTTTTAACATGTCACGGTATTCCCTTAAGCAAGCCGAGGGCAATAAATCCTGTCCCTTCCTACTCCGTTTATGGAGCTACCGGCGACACCGGCCTTACTGACATTACACTATCTACCACAAAATTGCTTACTCCGCGCCATGGCAGGGTATGCAGGTATTCTTTATAATGCAGCTCAAGCATGGCTCCGGCGCTATGGTTAAGCTTATCGGCCACCTTTTCATCAGTTACCGAAAACATAAACTCATTTGATGTTATATTACCCTGCGTTTGCGAGCGGATACCGCTTTGTATAAGCCTGCCCTCGTAAGTTTTGAACATGTAGCCCTTTTTAACAAAATAGTTCATGGTACCGGCCTTAGTGCCTTCGCCAAAAACAAAATAGTAGCGGTAATAAACTACACCTGTTATTACCAGTATTAATACAATTGCTAAAATTGTTAAAATGCGGCCTTTCATATGCTTTGAATTGTGTTACTAAACAAAGCTAACGTATTGGCTGCCTATAAGTTTAAAAAATGATTGGTAAGAGCGGTAAAATTATCAAATTTCAGGTCGTAGTCATCAGTTGTGCCAAAACCATAGCTTACAAATACAAAGGGGATGCCTGCCAGTCGGCTTTGTTCGCCATCGCCGGCGGTGTCGCCCACATAAACCGGGTTCTTTAAGCCGTGCTTATCCATCAATAATTTAATGTTATGCTGCTTAGGCATAAAGTTAATACCGTAGGCAATTTCGTCGGTAATATGGTCATCAATACCGGCCCAGTCAATAAACTGGCGAATAATCCCTTTTGCACAATTGCTTAAAATAAACAGCGGATATTTTTCGGCTAACAGTTTCAATCCGTCTTTTACACCATCATACAGTATGCCACCTCTTTCTGTAATAATGGAATGGCGCCTTTCGTTTACCATAGCATATATCTCAAAACGCCTGTCTGGTTCAAAGTCCGGCATTAAAACTTCTATAACTTTTTTACCTTCCCAGCCTACCATGCCGGCAAGTTCAGCACGTTCTATGGTTCTATCAATACCTAAACTTTCAAATACCACATTCCAGGAATGCGCGTAAGTATCAACGGCATCCCATAGGGTTCCATCCATATCAAAAATCAGACTGTCGGGCTTTTGCATATATGTATTATTGAACGGTGAAATTAATTATTTCCGCATAAAATTCTTAAATAATTAAAATAAGTAAATAATACCACAACAACCCCATTCCCTACCATTGGGGCAGGCAATTGTTAAGTATCTTTGTGGCATTAAATGAAAAAGGCGTTCCCGGTATATGATATTTGCGCATTGTCTGACCATCAGCATGAAGATTTGCTGGTGAGCCGTTTTGCCCCGTATCTGCAAAAACACCAAAACCTTAGCCTGCCACACAAACACACCTTTTACCATGTGGTATTATTTACTAAAGGTGGCGGTACACACTCTATTGATTTTAAAAATTTCCCGGTTAAACCTTATCAAATTTATTTTATGGCACCGGGGCAGGTGCACCGCTGGAACTTTGAAGGGCCGGTAGATGGTTACATCATTAACTTTTCGGCATCTTTCTTTCAATCGTTTTTATTAAGATCCGATTATCTGGACAGCTTTCCCTTTTTTACCGGAAACATAGATGATGAAGTAATAAATTTATCACATATTGCTCAGGCAACCGTTATAAATTTATTTGAGCAGCTGATATTAGAAAGTGCCCAACCAAATAAAATGGGAATGGATATTATAAGGGCATTAATGTTGCAGCTTTTTATTTTGGTGGCAAGAGAAAGCCCAAACAGCAATCTGGCTACAGCGCCTAATTATAATTATACGCTGCTGCAAAGTTTCAGAAAGCTAACAGATATGAACTTTGCTACGCTAAAGCTGCCAAAAGATTATGCTGCCCTGCTGTACATTACCCCTAATCATTTAAACGCGTTGTGTAATGATTTGCTGGGTATATCTGCCGGCGAAGTAATACGCAACCGGGTGATATTGGAAGCCAAACGGCTGCTGGTTAACCTTGAACTAACTATTACCGCTATAGCTGATAAACTAAACTTTACCGATAACTCTTATTTTACCAAATTTTTTAAAAAGTATACAGGGCTCACACCCGAGGAATTCAGAAAAAACACATTAAGCAATGACACCATCAAATAATTTAAAACCCGCTAAACCGCTATCAGCACTGCAGGGTATAATACTGGCTAAATGCCCGCGCTGCCGCAGAGGCGATATCTATTCAACCCCTACCTATAGTTTTGGCGGACAAAAAATGCATGAGCGGTGTTCGCATTGCGGCTTAGTTTATGAGCGCGAGCCGGGCTATTGGTATGTAGCTATGTTTGTTAGCTACGCTTTTAACGTGGCTGAAATGGTAACGGCGGCAGTAGCTACACATATATTAACCGGGTCAAACTCGCCATGGGTATATGTTGGGGTATTAATGACTGTGGTGTTCCTGTTAGCCCCGTTTAATTACAGATACTCGAGGGTGATACTCCTTTATTGGCTAACACCAGGGCTCAATTACGAGGCCTGGAGGGGTGAGGACCGGAATAAGGTTGTTTTAAAAGAGCCAAATCCTCCCGCACACTAATTTCGGTTAAAGTAGTTATAGTCACTCGGCCCCAGTCGAGTGACGACTATTATACTCAACAAAAAAGCCATTCAGCATCTACTGAATGGCTTTTTTTATTTTGATAGATACTTTATTCCTTGCCTAAAACAGGAGCAAATTTAGTAGCGTAATCTTTTAATTGTGCAGATAGTTTGTTACTCAAAGCATCTTGATGGCCTGCTTTACTAAATTCGGTAATGCCGTTTAAGACTTGCAAACCTATTTGTACATCGCGCACATTTATATTGCCGCCACCATTTTGCAACTGATAATAATTGTAATTCAACTGATCTGTTAAAAAGCTGTCGATAGCATTAACTAATTTATTACCAAGTTTAGGATCGCCCAGGCGATAGGCAATTTGCGCCATAAATAATTTACGCCCTGCTACATCAATATACGGGTTAAGATCAGGCAGTACATCGTCGCATTTGTGCAGCACCTTTAATGCCAGGTCAGGGTGGCCTTCGCGCTCCAGGCTACGGGCCAAATCTAAGAACGTGGTAAGCAGCACCGGGTAAAACATATTGGTAGATTCATGATCCAAATATTTAGCAGTTTTATAATTGCCGTATTTGAACTTATTCATCACATTATTATACATTATCAGGCTGTTGGTCTTACTCAACTGATCCTGATTAGCAGTATCAGGTTTAAACGGTATCAGGCGATAAGTAAAGCCTTCTTTGTACAGGTAGGGTTGCAAACCTATAAGGTTGCTGTTACCAATAGTTGTGGTAAAGCAAATAGGCCGTTTCCAATTATTATGTGCCAGTATATCTAATATAGCCAGGTTTTCTTTAGTTACATAGTTTGATGTATATGTCCACTGCATGGCGGTATCCAGCTTACTTTTTTGGTCGGCAGTTATTACACCATTTTTAAGTACATCATCAGCATTAATTTTTAGCTTAAACTTTTTAGTTGGCAGGTAATTAACGCTTTCGCCGCCCTGGTTTTGGCCCTGCATGCTCTTATCATCAGAAGTAATAAAGTCAAAAACTTCTTTCACATCCGTATAACCCGGAATTTTAGCGTCGTTATAATATATCACATCCCTAACACCTTCCTTATATTTATCATAAGGCATGGTTATAGGCAGCGGCGCGCTCTGGTTCATAGGTTTCTGCATCTGGCGTATGTACCAGTCGCCGGTAAACAGGCTCAGGTTAACAATGCGCACATCCGGGCGAATTCCTTCAACCTCCTGATCATACCATAACGAGTAAGTGTCGTTATCACCATAGGTAAACAAAATAGCATTTGGCGGACATGATATAAGATAATTGTATGCCATATCATGCGGGGTCATTTTGGTAGAGCGATCATGCGCTTTCCACTCTTTAGCGGCCATTAAAACCGGCGCGGCAAGCAGGCAAATACCTGTAGCTATATAAGCGGATGTTTTAGCGTTGATCTTTTTGCTTAGCAGATCGGCAATAGCAATAACGGCCAAGCCTATCCAAATAGCAAATGCATAAAAGGAGCCTACGTATGAGTAATCCCTTTCACGAGGCTGTACATTGGCCTGGTTAACATATAAAACCACCGCTATACCGGTAAAAAACCACAGCAGCAAAACAATCAAAGCATCGCGTTTTTTGCGATTGAAATGGTATATCATCCCAATTAAGCCTAAAATTAAAGGCAGAGCATATAAAGGAGTGTAAGTTGTACCATGTATTACAGAGTTTGGCAGGTGTTTGCCGCCATCAAATATGCCGCTGGTCCAGTTACCATCATAACCCTCGGTGCTGTTTTGCCCGTCCTGATCGTTATAACGGCCAACAAAGTTCCAAAGAAAATAACGGCCATACATTTGATATATTTGCCAGCTAACCATCCAGCGCATGTTATCGGCAAAAGTAGGCGACTGCCCTTCAGGCAGCTGCAGCCAGTCGCGGTAAAATTGCACATCCTGCCCATCAGTACTGTACATACGAGGCAATATGGTAGTGCGGTCATAAACATAGTTGGGCCTGGTGCCTGCAACCTCATAAGTTTTAGCACCCTTGCGGTAAATCGTACTACCCTCGGTTTGGTCAACAATTTTCGAGTCGAAATAAGGGCCGGTAAATAATGGGTTCTCACCATACTGGATACGGTTAAGGTAGCCATACATGGTAAACGCATTATCAGGATGCGAGTTATTTAGGTTGGTATTTGCCGTTGCACGAATTGGGATGTAAGCAAACGAGCCATAGCCAAAGTATATAAAGGTTACGCATAAAAACGCCAAATTAAGGGTAGGCATGTTCTTTTTAATACTGTATTGGATACCAAAAATAAGTATGCCAACTAACAACAGCAGGAAGAATATAGCACCGGTTCCAAAACCCATTCCAAGCGAGTTAACAAAGAACAGATCAAAGAAAGCGGCAAACTTAACCGTATATCCCCTGATGCCGTACTGTACAAAAGCCAGTATTACAACGCTTACTAAAAAAGCAATAAAAGCGCTTTTAACCGTTATGTTTTTATACCTGCGGAAATAATACACCAACGCAAGGGCCGGGATGGTTAGCAGGTTTAACAGGTGGATACCTATTGAAAGGCCTATTACATAGGCTATGAAAATTATCCATTTATCGGCTCGGGGCTCATCAGCATGGGCCTCCCATTTTAATATAGCCCAAAATATAATAGCGATACATAATGATGATAACGCGAATACAATTGTTTCAACAGCCGAGAACCAAAAGGTATCGGTATATGTAAATGCCAGCGCGCCTACTAAACCGGCACCCATTATTAGTGTGGTTTGTGCCTGGCCAAAATTTTTCTCGCGACCTACAACGAGTTTTTTAGCAATGGCAGTTATAGTCCAGAACAGGAACATTACCGTGGCACCACTTGCTAGTGCAGAGCCCATATTAGTAAAGTATGGTACTTTAGTATTATCACCTAATGATAAAAGTGAAAACACCTTGCCCAGCATGGCAAACACCGGATAGCCCGGTTGGTGCGATACCTGCAGCCTGTAGGCGCATGATATAAATTCACCGCAATCCCAAAAGCTTACGGATGGTTCTAACGTTAAAATGTAAGTTGCTGAGGCTATTACAAAACATAGCCAACCTAAAAGGTTATTGATTTTATTGTATTGCATGTATCTGGATAATAACGGCGGCAAATATCAATAATTTTATAACTTAATTGTAAAAACATGATTACGTTTATTACAAATTAACAGAATTTAACGGTTTCTATAGCGGCTATATTGAGTTTTGTTCCGGCTATTTATGCAATAATTATCTTAATGCGTTAGCAACTCTATTTTCTTTATCAGTTCATCCATCTCAAAGGGTTTGGCCAAAAAATCGTCGGCACCGGCAGCCATAGCCGAATCTTTAATATCCCGACTGGCTGATATCATTATTACCGGGATATTTTTGGTGTTGTTTTCACTCTTTAGCTTTTTGCAAATATCCCTGCCATCCTCGCCGCTCAACCATATATCAAGCAGGAGCAAATCGGGCAGTTCTTCATTCATATCCAGCACGGTTGATCCATTAGCAGTACCGGCAACTTTATAGCCTTCAAATTCAAGCAGCATCTCCACAGCATCTACAATCCCCGGATCATCGTCCACTATCATTATTTTTTTTTGCTTCATTATCTTATACAGTTTTAATACTCAAACCCATAGCAGGTTTAATTAGTACAAATTAAATTATTTTGTATCTGTTATATTATCGGTATTAACCGGTAATGAAAAGCAAAAAGTAGACCCTTTTCCTTCAACGCTATTTACCCACATTTTTCCACCTTCGCGCTTTATTATTTCATTTGAAATGTACAATCCTAACCCCAAACCGGGGAAGGTATGCTGCTTATTTCCGCTAACGCGATAAAATTGTTCAAAAACCCTATCTTTTTTATCATCGGCTATGCCAATGCCAAAATCCTGCACACAAACCGTAACTTGGTCATGCTCCTTTTCTGTGCTGATAATAATACGGTTAGCAGATGGCGAATATTTTACAGCATTAGTAATTAAATTTGTTATTACCTGTCCAATACGGTCCTTGTCAGAATAAATTTTGCCAACGTCTTTAAAATCCATTACCAAAATGTGTTTATTGGTAGTATGCTGCAATTCAATAATATTTTCCTGTACTACTTTATTAAAATCAAACCAGGTTTTGTTAAACATTAACTTGCCCGAATGTATCTTGGTCACATCCAGCAGGTCGCCTATTAAATTAGTGAGCCTGTTAAGTTGCGAATCCATTTTATTAACCATTGCGGCCTTTTTTTCTTCACCCTCTTTGCTCAGCATAGCACCCAGTACCTGCGCATAGGCTTTTATACTGGTTACCGGAGTTTTTAATTCATGACTGGCAATGCCCAAAAAATCATCCTTTTGCCGCTGAATTTGTTTTTGCTCGTCAATATCGGTATTGGTACCAAACCACTTTACAATGTTACCATCGCTCATAAATGGCAGCGCACGCGCCAGGTGCCATTTGTAATTATCGTTTTTATCCTTTAGCCTAAATTCATATTGATACGGCTCTTTTGTATTTAACGATTGCGTCCATCTTATAATACATCCTTCCCTGTCATCGGGATGAACTATCTCCAGCCAATTGTAGTCCACGAACTCTTGCACTGACACGCCAAAAAAATCAAGGAATTGCTTGTTCACATAATCTATTTCTCCGCTTGGTTTGGCTGTCCATAACTGTACCGGCATAAAATCGGTCACAAATTCAAACCGTCTTATCTGGTCATTTAATTCGGCGTTTTTTAATTGCAGCTCATTATCAATTTTAATAGTTTCTGTCACATCCATACAAGCACCAACGTAGCCGGTAAATTTACCTTCTAAATTGTGCTGAGGGTTACCTGTTGCTATACACCAGCGAATGCCGCCATCTTTATGCCTTATTCTAAAATCAACCTCAGATGGCAACCTCTTGTTCAAATTATTAAAAAAAAAATTTTCCGCACGTTTCCTGTCTTCAGGCAAAAGACATTCCAGCCAGCCCGTGCCAAGTGTTTGTTCCAGCGGTTGGCCGGTCCACTCCATCCAGGTTTGGTTGGCATAAGTAAGCATTCCTGTATGGTCAGTCATCCACAATGTCGTTGGCGATGCACTTGTAATATTTTGCAGGAAATTCTCATTATCAATAAGGGCTTGTTTGCTGGCTATCTCGCTTCGTAAATCACGTGCTATAGTTGCACGGCCCTGTGGTTTGCCTGCCTGGTCATATATAAACATGGTATTAGCAAAAACAGGTATGGCCTCACCTGTTTTAAAATGCCGGTACACCACCTCACCACTCCAGCTGCCATTTTTATGCTTCGTTTTATCTATGCTATCTTTTAATTTACCATTCTCTCCGGGCATAATATAGTCAGCACTGGGGCGGGCATAATTATCATCATCTAAACCCATCATTTGGCGGCCGGCAGCGTTAACATATGTAACGTTGCCCTTAATATCTGACAGGCTTACAAAGTCAGATGTATGGTCTATCAGCGTTATCAGTTTCTGTTTTTCATCCTTGTTTAATATCTCGGCAGTAATATCCACTGTGGTGCCTGCAAAGCGTATGCAGTTACCATTTTCATCAAAATATGCCTTCCCTTTACTGCGTAACCATTTATGACTTTTGTCTTCTGGACTAGTTACCCGAAACTCGCAATCAAAAAAACCACCGGTTTCTGGCTTAAGAGCCTCTTCCGTTTTTTTGTCTATTACTTTACGGTCAGCAGGATGAATATGTTTTAGCATATCCTGGTATGTTGGCATTTCGTCTGTTAAAAACCCATGCAAACGCTTACAGCGGACATCACAAGTAATCGTTCTTTTTATGGGGTCCAAATCCCATGCACCTAACTGGGCAGATTCCAATGCAAAGCGGGAACGCTCCTCGCTCTCGGCCAGTTTCATACGGGTGAGTACCAGTTCGGTAACATCTGATGCTGTGTTTAGCACACCCCAAACCTCACCCTTATTATTTTTAAGTGGCTGAAAAGTGAAATTAAAATAAAAGGTTTGCATTTGGCCGTTAATCAAAAGATCGGCACGTTCGCCGTAGGCCTCATAGGCAACACCGGTAGTATACACCTTATCAAGCAGTGCATAAAATGGCTGGCCATTCAACTCAGGCAATGCCTCACTAAATGCTTTACCTATAACGGATTCATCCTTACCCCATACGTTTAAAATTGCCTTATTAGCCAGTTTAATTACCATTTCACGGCCAATATAAAGGCCCACCGGCGAGACAGACTCTTCGATAAGCACTTGGAAAATAGTATTATCCTGCAGGTAATTTTGGTAACTGTGGTTATTCATTTGGAGCCAAAAAACTTTATTAGGTTAGCAGCAGTTAGGGATGTGCTGTATGTATATACGAAAATAACATTACTTACTCATTAATAATATACCGCAACGAAGATTAATTATAAATTATTAAAAACTATTTATAATTAAAATTTACACTGTTATTAACAGTACATTTATACACCTTTTTTTTACGACTTAGTTACTCTTGGTTAATTTTAATAAACATGGAACCTTTTTTTAAACAGGTATCCCTTATTCCGCTAAATGATGAAGAGCGCCTAAGGAAGCTGTATAAATACGAAATACTTGATACCCCAGCAGATAAGACCTTTGACAAGATAGCCCTACTTGCCGCCCAAATATTTGATACCCCCAGCGCTTTTGTAAGCTTTGTTGACCATGACCGTGTTTTTTTTAAAGCCAAAATAAGCACTGTTGACGAACTGGACGAATTACCTGAAGAAACCATTGCCACCCTTGCCGTTTTAAGTGCCGATACCACCGTTTTTTCTGATATACACGATGTGCCGCATCTGCAGAACACACCATTAGCTGTACCTGATAATATTGTTAGGTTTTATGCCGGCGCACCCATTAAAACTTTAGATGGTTATCATTTAGGTACCGTTAGTGTGATTGATGCCGTACCACGCACTGCCACAGATAAACAACTGGAGATGCTTAAAGGCCTGTCAGAAATTATTATTGATGAGCTGGAACTGCGCCAAACTACCCGCAATATTGTTAGGGTACAAACCGATTTAATGAACATAGCGGTGCATGATATTAAAAATCCGCTCACGGCTATCTCCCTTTATTCAACCCTGATAGATCAGCGGTCAAAAGATGAGCCGATTAAGGCAATGGCCGGTAAAATATCCAGCGCCACTAAACGCATTTTAACTGATCTTGAAAATTTGCTTGCTCATGCTAAAACTGATAACAGCGTAATGATGCTTGAATTTGAGGAGGTTGATACAGCAAAATTAATTACTAAAGTGGCTAACAATTTGCAGGTACTGGCTAATCAAAAAAATCAAAAAATTCTATTACAGCTAAACTGTTTAAAAACGGCCCAGTTTGATAAGAGCCGTATATTGGAAGTTTTTGAGAACCTGTTGAGCAATGCCATTAAATACTCTGATAAAAACACAAATATTAACGTTCATTCTTATGAGAAAGACGACAATTTGGTTGTAGAGTTTAATGACCAGGGACAGGGCCTTACTGATGATGACATGCTAAAGCTTTTCACAAAATTCGCGCGTTTAAGCGCCATACCTACCAATAAAGAAACCAGCAACGGACTGGGCCTTTCTATAGCCAAAATTTTAGTAGAACTGCATAATGGCAAAATATGGGCAGAAAGTAAAGGAAAGAATATGGGAGCTTCATTCTTTGTATCCCTGCCACTAAAACAAAATAGTTTTTAAAAAAGCTTTTGTAACTTTTTTAAAATAAATTATTACCAATCAAACAAATACAAAACTGCTTAGTTATTGGAAGAATAATTTTATAAGAGAACTTACAACGTATCGGTGTAAATGCGCGCTATAGCAAGCAATTAATTTGCTCAACAAAGCATAATTTATACTTTTATGAAACTTATTGATTAATTACCTAATTGAATGAGCAAACCTCAAAAAACAATAATTAAAACACCTTACCCCACCCTACCCAAAACTTTAACAGGTATAAACGGACTGGATGAAATAACTGAAGGTGGGTTGCCAACCGGCAGGCCAACTCTTATATGCGGTGAAGCTGGTTGCGGCAAAACCTTAATGTCAATAGAATTTATTGTACGCGGCGCAGTTCAGTTTAATGAGCCGGGCGTATTTGTAGCCTTTGAAGAAAAGAGCGACGAATTGGCGATGAATGTGGCCTCACTTGGCTTTGATCTTAAAGAACTGCAGCAGCAAAACCTATTAAAAATAGATCATGTACATATTGATCGCAGCGAAATAGAAGAGACCGGCGAATATGACCTTGAAGGATTATTTATACGCTTGGGTTACGCTATTGACAGCATTGGCGCTAAACGCGTAGTGCTTGATACACTTGAAAACCTATTCTCGGGCTTAAGCAACCAAGGCGTTTTGCGTGCCGAGATCCGCAGGTTATTTACCTTTTTAAAAGAAAAAGGCGTTACCGCCATTATTACCGGCGAACGTGGCGATGGTACTTCACTAACCCGCCAGGGGCTAGAAGAATACGTGTCAGACTGCGTTATTTTGCTTGACCATAGGGTTATAAATCAAATATCAACCCGCAGGTTACGTATTATCAAGTACCGCGGTACTGTACATGGCACTAATGAATATCCTTTTTTGATAGATGAGGACGGTATATCGGTACTACCGGTTACTTCACTCAAAATGGCTAACAGCGTTTCTTTAGAGCGGGTATCAACAGGCATAGCAGCTTTAGATGATATGTTGGGCGGTAAAGGTTTATACCGTGGTGGCAGCGTTTTAGTATCAGGCACGGCAGGTACAGGTAAAACCAGCTTAGCGGCATCGTTTGCAAATGAAACCTGTAACCGTGGAGAAAAATGCGTGTACTTTGCCATGGAAGAATCGCCAAGCCAAATCATTCGTAACATCCGCTCTATAGGTATTGACCTGCAAAAGCATATTGATAGTGGCTTGCTACATTTTAACGCATCAAGGCCAAACTTATACGGGCTTGAAATGCACCTCGTAGCCATGCACAAGTGCATTAAAAAATATAAACCAAGTGTTGTAGTTATTGACCCTATTACCAACTTTATTAATATAGGTTCGGTAAGTGAGGTGAAGAATATGCTGGTGCGTATGATTGATTATTTACAGGAAGAGCAAATTTCGGTAATGTTTACCGCACTATCTCTAAACACAATAGTTAACGAACAAACAGATGAGGGCGTTTCATCATTGGTTGATGCTTGGATACTTGTGCGCGATATTGAATTTAATGGTGAGCGCAACCGCGGCCTGTACGTAATGAAATCTCGTGGCATGAAACACTCTAACCAGGTGCGCGAGTTTGTAATAACTGATAAGGGATTAAACCTGATAGATGTGTATTTAGGTCCGGGTGGGGTGCTTACCGGCTCGGCAAGGCAAGAACAAATGTTGCTTGAAGAAACAGGGGCTGCTCTACACTCGCAGGCAATAGGCCGTAAAGACCGTGAAATTTTGCGCAAACGTAAAGTGCTTGAGGCTAAAATTGCCAGTCTGAACAGTGAATATGAATCTGTTGAAGAAGAACTAAACAAAGTTTACCATGAAGAGGAGCTCAAAAAACAAATTTTAGCAAAAAGCCGCGAAGAAATAACCCGTTTAAGAAAAGGTGAAGTGGCTTATAATGATAAAAAGGAAGGTAAAAAGGAAAAAAAATGAAACAAGAAGCCGACAAAAAATGGGAACTAAGATTATACGTAGCCGGCAAAACCCCAAAATCAGTTACCGCCCTTAGCAATTTAAAAAAATATTGTGAAGAACATTTACAAGGCCAGTACCGCATTGAAGTAATTGACCTGCTGGAGCAGCCCCAACTGGCTGAAGGTGACCAGATACTTGCTATCCCCACCCTTGTACGTAAGGTGCCTGAACCTATTAGGAAAATTATTGGAGACCTCTCTAACGAAGAAAAGGTATTAGTTGGCCTAAACATTCGCCCCGCTTAATTGTAATGATGTTAGTTATGGCTAACCAGGATGGGTTTTTAGAAAATTACGAGAGTGATGCAAAAGCAGCAATTTACATACTGCGCTTATTTATTACCGGGGCTTCGCCTAACTCTATCCGCGCGGTTGAAAATTTAAAAACCCTTTGCGAAGAGTATCTGACTGACAGGTACAAATTAGAAATAATTGACATCCATCAGCAAAAAGAACTTGCCGAAAACGAAAATGTAATAGCCCTGCCATTACTGATAAAAAAATCTCCCGGGCCCGAAAGGCGTATGATTGGTGATATGTCTGACACGAAAAGAGTATTAAAAGGTTTAGGGCTGAGTAATAATTAATAATGGAACAGCAAAATTCAAATACCAGCTTATTAAGCGAGATTGAAGAACT
>JAQBNY010000256.1 GCA_028288315.1 Mucilaginibacter sp. | reverse complement strand
CAATGGCTTTTATCAGATGGGGTTTATAATAAAAGCCATGGTTAGCAATGGTGGCTTCAATATTAGCCAGCTGCAAAGGCGTAGCCAATAATTCTCCTTGCCCTATACCCAATGAAATAACAGTACTAGAACGCCAGCCGCCACGGTGGTACAACTTATCATAAAACGATGCTTTAGGCAAATAACCCCTGCCTTCGCTTGGCATATCCAGGTCAAGCTTAGTGCCCAAGCCAAATTTGGCCACATTATTTCGCCAAATAGTAAATGACGTATCTGTATTTTTCGGGCCGTTCCGGTTTATCAGCTTTTCAAACACCATATCAAAGTAGCCATTGCAAGATTCGGCTACTGCACTACTCAGGGTTACATAGCCGTGTTTCTCGCCTTGAAAACACCTTATCCTACGATTACCAGATATATAATAACCCGGACAGTAATAGGTGGTTTGCGGAGTAATAACTCCTTCCTGCATAGCTATAAGCGCGTTTAACGGCTTAAACGACGAGCCCGGAGGATAATAAGCCTGTACAGGCCTTGCAAAGAATGGTTTGTATGGGTCTTTATATAATTTAGCGGCGTTATTACCACGTTCACGGCCTACTAAAAGGTTAGGATCATAAGTAGGACTGCTTACATACGCCAGTATCTCGCCGGTTGCAGGTTCAATTGCTACAATGCTGCCTACCTTGTTCTTCATCAATGCTTCGCCCAGTTTTTGGATGCGCATATCTAATGACGACACCAGGCGTTCACCTGCTACGGCTACTGTATCATAAGCACCGTTTGCATATTTACCTTTAACCACATTGCGCGAATCTACCATTGAACGTTCTACACCGCGTGTACCGCGCAAAAGCGTTTCATATGATCTTTCAACTCCGGTTATACCAATATAATCACCAGGAGCATAATAGCCTGCCGAGCGCTTAATGATAGGATCTGTAACCTCACCAATATAACCAAGAAACTGGGCGGCCGCCGAATCAGGATAGGTGCGGATTATTCTTTGCTGCGGAAAAAAACCAGGAAACTCCGAAAGGCGCTCCTGGAAAGAAGCGTATAATTGTGCCGATAGCTGTTTCTCAAAAACCGATGCGCGATAAGGCGAATACTTGCGGGCCTTAATCATACGTTTATCGTAGCCTTCTCTATCAATGCCTAACAACTTGCAAAACTCAACCGTATCAAAAGGTTTTACCTGTTTGGGTATTACTACTATATCATAAATGGGCTGGTTTTGTACCATTATAGTACCATTACGATCCAATATTGGGCCACGGGCAGGGTACTTAACAAACTTGCGTACAACGTTTTGGCTGGCGTACAGAAAATAGCGGTCATCAACCACCTGAATATAAAACAGGCGGGCCAGCAATATCAATACAAATGTGATGAAGATACCGGCAATAATATATCGCCGTTCAAAAAAACTATTCATTTACGTTCTTTTTTTCTGAAAAATAACAAGCCCGAAACCAGCATCAAAAATACAGTAAATACTGAACTCAATATCAAGCGTGTTAGTGTGTATTCTAACTCAGAAAAGCGAAAAACTTCCAGATTGAACAGAAAAAAATGATGAAACAGGGTAAGTACAAGCGCGTAAGTAAGAAACCATCTGAAACCCATTATGCTTAATGTAGGCTCGGGTTCGTTATCAAAACCATCTTTTTGTACGGTTATGCTAATGAATAACACGCGCACAAAAGCCAGTAATACGCAACTTGCAGCATGCAAACCCGGTGTATCATAAAAGGCATCAACAGTTAAACCTAAAATAAATGCAAGCAAAAAAAGCAGCACGTTAGGTATCTCAAATGGCAGTAGCAAAACAAACAGAATATACAGGTATGGCGTGCTTAAATTATATAACGAAATATTCTTTAACAGAAATACCTGCAGAAAAACCAACAGAATAAACCTAACAAGGTTGATGATAATTACCCTACTCATCTTTTTTCTCCTGGGCCTCCAGTCCCGCCTGCTCTTTGGCAAACCTGTTAACTATTACATACACATATTGCAACTTACTAAAATCAACCGCCAAATTAACTTCCATATTCAGGAAAAAGCCGCCACCTTTGGCATTTAAACTGCTTACTTTACCTAAAGGGATGCCTGCCGGAAAAAGCGAAAGATCTGACGTTACCACCAATTCGCCAACCTTTGGCTGGGCATTGTTTGATACATCTATCAGTAACCCTTTATGTGGGTTCATTTCCTCACCCCACTCCAAATAACCTATCTCTTTATTCTTTGCCAGCATAGCGCTGAAACGGGTATCCTTGTGTAATAGCGATTGAACAATTGCCATGTGCTTATCAACAAAAATAACCTTGCCTACCACACCTGCATCGCTTGTTACACCCATACCTTTGGCAATACCGTTATTGGTGCCGCGGTCAATAGTTATGTAGTTATTGCGCCTGTTAACAGAGTTGTTAATTACCTTGGCAGAGATATATTCGTACTGCTGCTTGTAATTGGTATCAATAACCATCTTTTTACTTACAGTATCAATATATAAAGATGATTTAAGCTGATTGCGGAGCCTCGCGTTTTCGCGTATAAGGTTATCATTTACTTCCCTTAATGTTAGGTACCCCTTTAGCTCATCCGCGCGGTCATATAAATTACCGGTTACGTTGTTGGTACTGTTAATAAAGCTGGCTTTTTGAAAAGAGTTGTATTTAACGTAGATAACAAATGAGCAGATCTCAAAAATAAGGAACAAAAAGAATGCGTTGTACTTGGTGATAAATATCAGGAGGTTGCGCATCTGTTGGTGAGTGGTTGATTATGTGAGTAGTGAGTAGTTTTGGAAAGCAGCTTAACCACTCACCTAATCAACCACTCACTACTTACTACTCCTTTATTGCATTAAAAATTTAAAATTACCAATATTTTTAAGTGCAGTGCCGGTACCACGTACTACTGCGCGAAGCGGATCTTCGGCAACATGTACTGGTAATTTGGTTTTAGCAGCTACACGTTTATCAAGCCCGCGAAGCAAGGCACCACCGCCTGTTAAATAAATACCTGTTTGATAAATATCCGCAGATAATTCCGGCGGAGTTATCTCTAATGCTTTTAATATCGCTTCTTCAATTTTTGAAATTGATTTATCAAGGCAGTGTGCAATTTCTGTATAAGATACAGTGATCTGTTTTGGCACACCGGTCATTAAATCACGTCCTTGTACGGCGAAATCAGCAGGTGGTTCTGAAAGCTCAGGAAGCGCGGCACCTACTTCAATTTTTATCTTCTCGGCAGTACGGTCACCAATCATGATATTATGCTGGCGACGGATATACTGAACAATATCAGAGTCGAAGTTATCACCCGCTACACGAATAGACTGGTCACATACAATACCCGACAGGGCAATAACCGCTATTTCAGTAGTACCACCGCCAATATCAATTATCATGTTACCCATGGGCTCTTCCACATCAATACCTATACCTACGGCAGCAGCCATTGGTTCGTATATCAGGTAAACCTCTTTGGCTCCGGCAATTTCGGCACTATCACGTACCGCGCGTTTCTCAACTTCGGTAATACCCGATGGAATACAGATAACCATACGTAGTGACGGAAAAAACCATCCCTTACCCTGGTTTATCATTTTTATCATACCACGTATCATCAGCTCGGCTGCGTTAAAATCGGCAATTACGCCATCTTTTAGCGGGCGCACTGTGCGGATGTTATCATGGGTTTTACCCTCCATCTGCATAGCCTGGCGACCAATAGCAATAACTTTATTAGTCGTTCGGTCAAAAGCCACAATTGATGGCTCATCAACAACAACTTTATCATTATGTATAATCAGGGTATTTGCGGTACCTAAATCAATGGCAATCTCTTGAGTGAAAAAATTAAATAAACCCATTTAACGTATGTTTCAAATAATTTGCGAAGTTAATATATTGAACCTTAATTATCACGAAAAAATTTATTGCTTGCGAACTAAAACTAATTAGTAGTTAATAACTCCAATTTTTAATAATTCGTGTACTTCAGTTTCTTTTATACGTTTTTTCATGGCGTAAGTTCGTCTTAATTATCAAAAAAAGTGCACTTTCTTTTATGAAAAATTAGTCACGCTCCCATAGGCCCATATGTATACTTAGTGTTTAAAATGGCGCACCCCGGTAGTTACCATGGCTATACCTTTTTGGTTACACATATTAATAGAATCCTGATCTTTAATTGACCCGCCCGGCTGTAATACGGCTGTAATACCTGCATCGGCAGCTATCTCTACGCAATCAGGAAATGGGAAAAATGCATCAGATGCCATAACCGCACCATTCAAATCAAATCCAAAGCTGTGAGCTTTTATAATAGCCTGCTTTAATGAATCAACCCTTGAGGTTTGACCCACGCCGCTTGCCATTAGCTGGTTATTTTTAGCAAAAACTATAGTATTTGATTTAGTGTGCTTAACTACTTTATTGGCAAAGAAAAGATCTCTTAGCTCCAGCGTTGTTGGTTGCTTGTTAGTAACAGTATTCATTTGAGCAGGGCCCTCAACAACCAAATCTTTATCCTGTTCAATAACACCGTTCAGCAAAGTTTTAAACTGCTTAAGCGGCAGCTCAACCCGCTGGCGAATGAGCACAATACGATTCTTTTTGGCTTGCAATATCTGTAAAGCTTCATCAGTATAAGCAGGTGCAATCAATACCTCGTAAAATATCTTGTCTATTTCTGCAGCTGTTTCAGCATTTATCTCGTCATTAGCAATAATAACCCCGCCAAAGGCAGAAACCGGGTCGCAAGATAAAGCATCTATCCATGCCTCTTTAATAAACGAGCGTGAAGCAATGCCGCATGCGTTTGTATGTTTTAATATAGCAACGGTTGGCTCTGTAAATTCATCAATAAGGGCAACTGCCGCATCAACATCAACCAGGTTGTTGTATGAAAGTTCTTTACCATTTAGTTTGGTAAACATAGCATCAAGATTACCGTAAAAAGTACCTTTTTGATGCGGATTTTCACCATAACGTAAAACCTGACTGGTTTGAATGCTTTGTTTAAAAACCGGCATTGGCTCGGCCTGGTCAAAATACTGGAAAATGTGTGTATCGTAATTTGATGATATATTGAATGCCTTTTGCGCGAATTTACGGCGCTGATCTATTGTAGTTGAACCGCCCTGCAATTTCAGTATTTCTTCCAGTTCGGAATAATCGTTCTTAGATGCTACTATAACAACATCTTTAAAATTCTTTGCTGCGGCGCGGATCAATGATATACCACCGAAATCTATTTTCTCAATAATATCTTCCTGCCCGGCACCTGAGTTTACTGTTTCCTCAAAAGGATAAAGATCAACAATAACCAGGTCAATCTCCGGTATCTGGTACTCTATCAGTTGCTGCTCGTCACTATCAAAACTACGACGGGCTAAAATACCTCCAAACACTTTTGGGTGCAGGGTTTTAACACGGCCGCCCAGTATTGATGGGTATGAGGTAAGGTCCTCAACAGCAATTACATCAACACCAAGGTCGCGTATAAAGGTCTCGGTACCACCGGTTGAATATATTTTAACACCAAGGCGATTCAACTCGTGAATTATAGGCTCAAGGTTGTCTTTGTAATAAACAGAAATAAGGGCATTTTTTATTTGAACAGAATGGCTCATTGCAGGACTTTTTTTGAGCCGCAAAGGTATACATTACAGATTAGAGATTAGAGAGTTGGGGTTAGTTTTTTTTATTGTTCAATAAAAAAACTGTATAGAATTAATTTAACATTGTAGCACCCAACCGGCATTTTGCGTAAA
>JAQBNY010000233.1 GCA_028288315.1 Mucilaginibacter sp. | reverse complement strand
AATAGATATTTTTGCCGCCGAAGTGATGATTACTTTATGGAGGGCCATGTTTGGCCTGGTCGTTGCCAGTTTCCTGATTTTACCAACCCGGAGGTACGCGAATGGTGGGGCGATTTGTTTGATGACCTGGTCGAAACAGGGGTTGCCGGTGTTTGGAACGATATGAACGAGCCTGCAGTATTTGGTTCGGGTACTTTCCCTGATGATGTGCGCCACCAGTATGATGGTTACCGCGGATCGCACCGTAAAGCTCATAATGTTTATGGTATGCAAATGGTACGTGCCACTTATGAAGGTTTGCGCAAGCAAATGAAAAATAAGCGTCCGTTCACTATAACCCGCGCAGGTTATTCAGGCGTACAGCGTTATTCATCCGTTTGGACAGGAGATAACGTAGCATCATGGGAACATCTTAAACTGGGTAATATCCAGTTACAACGCCTATCAGTTTCTGGTATTTCATTCTGTGGAACTGATATTGGTGGCTTTAGCGGCGAACCGGATGGCGAGCTGTTTACCAGGTGGATACAAATGGGTGCTTTTTCGCCATTTATGCGTGCACACTCTGCCGGTGATACAAAAGAACGCGAGCCATGGAGCTTTGGCGAGCCATTTACCTCCATCAACCGTAAATTTATTGAGCTGCGCTATCGCTTATTGCCATATTTGTACTCGGCTTTTTGGGAGCATCATAGGTATGGTTTTCCTATACTTAGGCCCGTAGTAATGCTTGAGCAGGACACAATAGGTAATCACTTTCGCCAGGACGAATTTACTTATGGCGATAAAATACTCATTTGCCCGGTATTAGAACCAGGCCAGCAAAGCCGCAAGGTTTACCTACCTAAAGGTACATGGTACAACTGGTGGAGTTTAGAGGTAATTGAAGGCGGCAAAGAAATAGTTGTGCATACACCATTAGACACCATCCCGATATTTGTTAAAGCCGGATCAGTAATACCCGAATATCCGGTAATGCAATACACTAACGAACGAGAAATTGAAGAGGTTAAACTAAATATCTTTTATAGCAATTACGAGGTAAATTCTTTCTTGTTTGAAGACTATGGTGAAACATTTGCTTATGAACAGGATATTTATCTGGAGAAAAAATTCGTAATAAAGGGTACGGCCGAAAAGCTAACTATACAGCAAAGTATGGAAGGTTTGTACACGCCACGTTATGAGGGCTATCACTTTAAAATAAATGGCTTGCCGTTTAAGCCATCAAAAGTTGTAGCCGATGGAAAGGATATAGCCACCATCAGTTCTAATCCCGATAAGACTTATGAGTTTAAGTTTAGAAAAAACTTTAAGCAAATAGAAGTATTCAAATAACAAAAAAGGCAGTTTTAAACTGCCTTTTTTGTTTAATGTAAACATCTGCCCATATTGTATGTTCATGATGATATATCTGTTCAATAATGATATATTTGAATAACAGGGATTTTCCACGGAACCAATTAACTTAAGCGCTCAAACGCTACCAAATATGGCAAAGCAAACTAAAAAAACCGATGCTGAACTAAAGGAATCAAAACCTATAAAGGCTAAAAAGGAAACTAAGCCAAAAGTTGACAAAGAAGGTGCCTGGCCGGAATCAGAGGATATTAAAATATCCAAGAAACCAGTTGTAAAAAAAGCTGCATCCGCTAAAAAGTCTGCAACGGTAGAGATCATTGAAAATAATGAGCTGAAAACTGTTGAACCATATAGCCGTTTTACTGATTTTGATATAGACCTGTTTAAGTCCGGAAAGCATTTTAAGCTTTATGAAAAGTTGGGTTCGCACGTGGTTGAGCATAAAAGTGTTGTAGGTACTTATTTTGCTGTTTGGGCGCCTAATGCGCAATATGTATCGGTAATTGGCAATTTTAACGGTTGGAATAAAGGTTCGCACACATTAAATTATCGATGGGATGCATCTGGTATTTGGGAGGGTTTTATACCAAATGTTGGTGTTGGCGAAGTTTACAAATATTACATCAAATCATCTACAGGCGAAGATCTGGAAAAAGCAGATCCGTTTGCCCTGCGCTGGGAACTCCCACCTAATACGGCATCTATAGTTGCCGATACTTATTATGAATGGGATGATAAGCAGTGGATGGCAGATAGACATCAATATACAGCTTTAAATAAGCCATATTCGGTATATGAAATGCACATAGGTTCATGGGCACGTAGTCCGGAGAGCCCTGATGAGTTTTTGAGCTACCGCCAGCTTGCAGATACTTTAGTACCCTACGTTAAGGAAATGGGCTTTACGCATGTAGAGTTTATGCCGATAATGGAGCATCCATTCTATCCAAGCTGGGGGTATCAGATTACCGGTTTTTTTGCAGCTTCCTCCCGATATGGCACCCCGCAAGACCTAATGTATCTTGTTGAGCAGTTTCACAAAGACGGGATAGGTGTAATATTAGACTGGGTACCTTCGCATTTTCCGGGTGATGCACATGGGTTATATAATTTTGATGGTACACATTTGTACGAACATGCTGATGTACGCAAAGGGTTTCATCCCGACTGGAAATCATACATTTTTAATTATGGGCGTAACGAAGTTCGCGCTTTTTTAATAAGCAATGCTTTGTTTTGGCTGGAGCGTTACCATGTTGACGGCCTGCGTGTAGATGCCGTAGCTTCAATGCTTTACCTTGATTATTCACGTAATCATGGCGAGTGGGAGCCAAACGTTTTCGGCGGGAATGAGAATTTGGAAGCAATATCCTTCCTTAAAGAGTTTAATGCCACCGTTTATAGCAACTTTCCTGATGTACAAACCATTGCCGAGGAATCAACATCATTTACAGGCGTAAGCCGCCCGGTTTATACAGGCGGCTTAGGTTTTGGTATGAAATGGATGATGGGCTGGATGCACGATACTATAAATTATTTCTCACATGATCCGATATATCGTAGGTATCACCTAAACCAATTTACGTTTAGTTTGATATATGCCTTTACAGAAAACTTTATGCTGCCGTTTTCGCATGATGAGGTTGTGTATGGTAAAGGTTCAATGTTAGGGAAAATGCCGGGCGATGACTGGCAGCGTTTTGCTAACCTGCGATTGATGTATAGCTATATGTTCACTCATCCGGGTAGCAAATTATTGTTCATGGGCGGCGAGTTTGGACAAAATGCTGAGTGGGACTACCGGAAATCATTAGATTGGCATTTATTGCAGTACGAGAGTCATCAGGGGATAAAGGAAACGGTTAAAGCGTTAAATAATTTATACAAAACCGAGCCCGCGCTATACGAAAAAAGTTTTGACTGGACGGGCTTTGAATGGGTTGATGCCAGTAATCTGGATGATTCTGTTATAGCTTACATCCGTAAGGGGATTGATACAGAAAATGACCTGCTTATTGTATTTAATATGACCCCGGTTACGCATTATAACTATCGAGTGGGGGTGCCTGCAGCAGGGGAGTGGCAGGAAATATTCAACTCTGACCATGAGAAATATTGGGGTAGTGGATTGATTAACTTTGACCCGATTGCATCTGAACCGGAAGCATGGCATGGTAGAGATAATTCTATACGTATAACTGCTCCGCCATTAGGCACGGCCATATTTAAAAAAGAAGCTACAAAAGAATTAGAAACTAAAAAAGCAAAATCAGCTAGGGCCAAGTAAATATTTACAATATGAGTGGCAAGTTTTTTTATTTATATCTTATTGGCGGTACTGTTGCTTTAGTATTATTAATATACGAAATAATTGCCGCTTACCCGAATGTTAAAAGCCAGGGCGCATTGTTTTATATTGTACCTACAATATTGTTATACTATATGGCATATAAAACTTACCATGTGAAAAACGATGGGGAGTTGATGTAAGTGACATCGAAAGGGAGAATATTCCTGGTGGCTGTAATCACCGCTTCATTGTTTATAAATATAGATCGGGGAATTTGGTGAGGACAGGGAAAAAGAGAATATTCCTGGTGGGGTGTCTTCGCCGTCACATTTCAAAAAATACAAGGCGGCGATTTTCGGTGGTGACACCGAAAAGTAGGAGTTTATCTATATTCCTTGTGGCGGTGTCTTCACCGCCACATTGCAAAAAACACAGACGACAAACTTTGGTGGAGACATCGAAAAGTAGGAAAATATTCCTGGTGGTGGTGTCCTCACCGCCACTTACACTATCCTAAAAAGTATCCCTGTAATCCGTTAACCAATCAAATCGTCTATCTTCTTGTTCATAAAATGAGCAAGATGAAAAATAATAGTCGTTCGGATCAATTACTAAATTCCAATGAGCTTGCAATGGGTTCAAGTGAATGTAGTTTAGCTTTTGTTCTACAACTTCTTTATTATACATTATTTTACTTAACCCTTTCTTTTGCCAGAACTGATGTTTCCTGTCGTCACCGGGAATCTTGAATTTGTTTAATAAATGATCATTTGAGTTTCTGAGCTCTTCTAAGAACTGATGTCCGGTAAATTTCATAAAACTTATATATGGCATTTCTTTTCCGTTCAAAGCAATGTTTTCCCAATAATATGAATATGATTCGGCATTATTACAAATCCGTATACTTTTAATTTATTCTTTTTAATAAGATAGATGAGGCTATCCATAACAATATGCTTAAACCTATTCGTGTTGATAAGTGGCATCCAATCAACTATAGCAACGGTATAAAATAAACTATGTTTAACTCCACAAACTAAAGTAATAATTATTCTCATGAGGAAGTGAGTTAAGTTGCCGATGGAGAAAGAGGGCAAGGTGAAAGCAACAATGATATAAAACAGCAAAGCCTCCCGAAACTCAGGAGGCTTTGTAATATAAAAGGCTTATTTAATTAAATTTTGCCTATTTCTTGAACTAAGTCAATCAATTTGTTTGAATAACCCCATTCGTTATCGTACCATGATACAACTTTAACAAAGTTGTCATTTAATGCGATACCTGCTTTTGCATCACATATTGATGTGCGTGAATCGCCTTTAAAATCTTCTGATACTACATCATCTTCGGTATAACCTAAGATTCCTTTAAGTTCGCCTTCTGATGCTGTTTTCATTGCTGCTTTGATTTGGTCATAAGAAGCACCTTTTTTCAAACGTACAGTTAAGTCAACTACAGAAACGTCAGCAACCGGAACACGGAATGACATACCTGTTAATTTACCTTTAAGATCAGGGATAACCAAAGTTACCGCTTTAGCAGCACCTGTTGATGAAGGGATAATGTTTTGGTAAGCACCACGGCCACCTCTCCAGTCTTTAGCAGACGGGCTGTCAACTGTTTTTTGAGTTGCAGTTACGGCGTGTACTGTGCTCATTAAGCCTTCTTCAATACCAAAAGAATCATTTAATACTTTAGCAATAGGTGCTAAACAGTTGGTAGTACATGATGCGTTTGATACAATTGTTTGATTGGCTTTTAATTGTTTGTGGTTAACACCCATTACAAATGTAGGAGTGTCATCCTTTGCAGGCGCACTCATAACAACTTTCTTAGCACCTGCATCAATATGTTTTTGCGCAGTTTCCTGAGTTAAAAATAACCCGGTCGACTCGATAATTACTTCCGCGCCAACTTCGTTCCATTTAAGGTT
>JAQBNY010000177.1 GCA_028288315.1 Mucilaginibacter sp. | reverse complement strand
TCAATACCCGAGCAATAGCCCAGCTCACGAATCATCTCCAGATCGTAATTAACCCTTTCTTCTAAACGTTTGGCTTCAATATAGCGGCCATCATCTATAAATTGCTTTTTGCGGGTTTCCAGTTCCTCTTGTATGGCCCAAACCGATTGCTGGAAGCGTTCGCGCGGGGCAACGTACAAGTTGGCGGGGTAAACCACCATATGCGTCATCTTCTCTATGGTTTTACCGGTGGTAATGTCAAAAGTGCTTAGCTCTTCAATATCATCCCCAAAAAAAGAAATGCGGTAAGCATAATCCATGTATGCCGGGAAAATATCTACCGTATCGCCTTTTACACGGAATGTTCCGCGTTTAAAGTCGGCTGTGGTGCGGGCGTAAAGTATCTCTACCAACCGATGTAAAAAAGCGTTCCTGCTGATGCGGGTACCAACCGCGAATTTGAATACCGAATTGGCAAAATCCTCGGGGTTACCCATACCATAAATACACGATATGGATGATACTACAATTACATCCCTGCGGCCGCTCATAAGTGCCGATGTGGTACGCAAGCGCAGCTTTTCTATCTCCTCGTTTATCTGCAAGTCTTTCTCTATATAGGTATTTGATGAGGGGATAAATGCCTCGGGCTGGTAATAATCGTAATAGGATACAAAGTAATTCACCGCATTATCTGGGAAGAACTGCTTAAACTCGCCATACAGCTGTGCCGCCAATGTTTTATTGTGGCTTAATATTAGTGTAGGTTTTTGAGTTTGCTCAATTACATTGGCAATGGTAAATGTTTTACCAGACCCGGTTACACCCAAAAGGGTTTGGAAAGGGTCGCCGCTGTTTACACCTTCAACCAGTTGCTTAATAGCGCTGGGCTGGTCGCCGGTAGGTACATATTGAGAGGTTATTTTAAAATCCATCAATTACAAATTTACGCAATAGTGATTACAGTTTTAAGGTTAGCATTAGTTACTAACCATTTTTGACTATTGAATGTTTAATTCATTTAAATGCAAAGTAAATAAGGGAGGATGACAGCCCTATGTCAGCAGACGATTGAGGATGCAATTTATTTTAACAGACCGATTTATTGTGGCCTGATGGTTGTAGCTACGGTAAACATATATTATATTTATTTAACGAACATATACCCCCAATTTCTAAGCAATGCCCTTTATCCTTAACAAGACCAATACCATTGCCAATCAGTTTTTGGCCGAAATGCGTGATGCTGCCTTACAACAGGATAGGTTCCGTTTCCGCAAAAATCAAGAGCGGTTGGGCGAGATATTGGCTTATGAGATAAGCAAAACATTCACTTATACCGAAAGTGAAGTAACTACGCCTTTAGGTATTGCTAATATTAACCTGCCAGATGTGCAGCCCGTGCTGGCAACCATCTTACGTGCCGGTTTACCACTGCACCAGGGCTTCATGAACTTTTTTGACCAGTCCGACTCTGCCTTTATAACGGCCTACCGTAAGGTTAAACAAAGCGGCAGTTTTAATATACAGGTAGATCATATCTCAAAACCCAACCTTGACGGCAAAACGCTAATAATTTGTGATACCATGCTGGCCACAGGGCAAAGTATGGTATTGGTTTGTAAAGAACTGCTGGCACAGTATGATATAAAGGCCCTGCACATTGCCACTGTAATTGCCAGTACAGTAGGCATTGCCCACGTACGCGCCAACTTGCCCAAAGCACAGATATGGGTTTGCGCTGTTGATGAAGAAATGACCAGTAAAGCCTACATAGTACCAGGTTTGGGGGATGCCGGGGATCTGGCGTTTGGGGAGAAGGCTTAGGAAATTTCGGATTTCGGATGTTCAATTTCGGATTTGTGAAATGTATTAATGTTTAACTTTGTCTCGTTATGATGAGATTAATATCATTGTAAGAATCTGTAATTGAACCGTCATGCTTAAATCCGAAATCGAAAATTCGAAATTCGAAATCAAATACAAACACATCTTCTTCGATCTTGACCATACCATTTGGGATTTTGATAAAAACGCTGAGGAAACTTTGCATGAGCTGTATGGTAAGCATAAGTTAAGCGAGATTGGCCTTCACTCCGCCAACCTGTTTATTGAAACTTACACCCGCAACAACCACCTGCTGTGGGCGCAATATCACATAGGCGAGATAAGTAAAGATGAGTTGCGCGAAGCCCGCTTCAAAAAAACATTTATTGAATTAGGAGTACCGCCTCACCTTTTGCCAAACGACTTTGAAGATGAGTACGTAAAAATTGGGCCAACTAAAACCAATTTGTTTCCGCATGCGCATGAAACATTAGCATATCTAAAGGATAAATATACCCTGCATTTAATATCAAACGGATTTAAAGAATCAACCGAAACCAAAATAAATAATACGGACATTATTAAGTATTTCGACCAGGTTATAATATCTGAAGTGGTGGGCGTAAATAAACCTGATAAGGCCATTTTTGAATATGCCTTGCGTGTAGCCGGTGCTACAAAAGATGAAAGCTTGATGATTGGCGACAGCATTGAGGCCGATATTCGCGGAGCTTTGGCCTTTGGAATGGATGCCATTTATTTTAACCCCTTTAATTTGGAGAAACCTGCTGATGTGCCGGCACAGATAACCCACTTAAAAGAGTTAACTTTATTATTATGAATATTGCTAAAGAGCGTAGGGCTATTGACGTGGCACTAGATAGTTATCGCCAAGAAATAGATACCCTGCCTGATGATCTTTTTGACACTACCCCGCCAATGGGTGGCTGGAGTTACGCCGAGGTATATGATCATATAATGAAAGCAAGCCTGGGATCGAGCATTGCGCTGGAGCGCTGCACAAATAATAATTGTCCGCCAACAAAAAAAGGATTAACCCTTGCGGGTTACTATATTCTGTTGATGAATAGTTTCCCGCCCGGAGGGGTGAAAATGCCGGAATCTGTTGCCGCTAAAATGGCCCCAACAAAAATTAATAAGGAAGAAGCTAGAAACCTTATTATAAAAACACGCAAACGTATTGATGGAATTGACGGTTTGGTGCAAAATGCATCGTTAAAAGCGCGGTGGCAACACCCGCGAATGGGGATGCTGAACGCACAGCAATGGTTAAAATTCATTCGCATACATTTACAACATCACCTTAAGCAGCTCGAAAGAATAAAAAATAATTTTTCAAAAAAGTAACCTTTTACATTTAACATAGTCTTAACACTATAATTATTTGTATTTTAAGATATTTGTAAAAACAAGGAAAGATGAATTTTGAATTTGCTTATTTGTTTGTAGTAGGATTATTGGTGCTTTTGGGTGCCTTTTATCTTAGCCCTTACGAACTAAAGGTTAATGAAGAGGACGACGAGGAATAACAGTACAAGCCGCCGCGCACTACTTATTTACCGGTTTAATTTACCGGCCGGAATAATAACCCCTAAACTTTGATGGCAAAACGCGAAGTAGACATAGTTATTATATCTGATGTGCACCTTGGCACATATGGCTGTCATGCCAAAGAACTCCTTAAATATCTTAAAAGTATAAAGCCAAAAATGCTTATCCTCAACGGGGATATTATTGATATATGGCAATTCAGCAAATCATACTGGCCCGAGGCGCACATGAAGGTGGTACGCCGCATTCTTAAATTTGTTACTGAGGGCATACCTGTTTACTACCTTACCGGCAATCATGACGAGATGCTGCGTAAGTTTACTGATTTTAATTTGGGTACTTTTCAGTTACTTGATAAAATAGTACTAAATATTGATGGCAAAAAAGCCTGGATATTTCATGGCGATGTTTTTGACGTTACCATGCAACACTCTAAATGGCTGGCCAAATTAGGTGCTGTTGGTTATGATACCCTTATACTTATAAATAGTTTTACCAACTGGTTACTTACTGCTATAGGCAAGCCTAAAATGAGCTTTTCGCAAAAAATAAAGGCCAGGTTTAAAGACGCGGTAAAATTCATTAACCAGTTTGAGCAAACCGCTGCTGATTTGGCTGTTGAAAAGGCATATTCCTATGTAATATGCGGGCACATTCACCATGCCGAGATAAGGCAGATGCAATCTACAGAACAAACCGGCTCAGTACTTTACCTTAACAGCGGCGACTGGGTGGAGAGCCTTACTTCACTGGAGTATAACAACGGCGATTGGAAGGTTTTTAAATACCATGCCGATGATTTTAAACAGGATAACGACGAAGATGACACTACCGATGCCGAAGACCTGGACGCGAAACTGGATGTAAAAAGTCTATTAGAAAGATTTAGACAGGAACCGGATTAAATTTTATTAGTTATAGCTTTTTATAAGTTATAACTAATAATAAGCACAAAAAAGCCGCCCTTTTTCCGGGGCGGCTTTTTTGTTATAGTAGGATGTTATTATTTCCCTTTATAGTTTTTTGGTTTTTTAACCGAGAAATGCTGTTTGCCCGACGGGTTAATTTCAGGCGCACCAACCATGGTCATTGCGCAACGGAAACCAACTTCGGCACTTGCATCCTCCTGGTTCATAAAACGGCGGGTTGCCGGGTTTAACCAGTAAGACTGGTCATTCCATGAGCCACCTTTGTACACCTTAGAGTGGTCGCTAACCAATGTGGTAGTGCCATATAAAACGGTGTTTAAAGTGTCGTTATAACCTCTTAAATCAGCTTTGAAAGGTTTGCCTGCAATAGGATTGACAGGTGTTGTTCCGTTAGCCGGAGCCGGAGCCTGACCGCTTTGCTGAGCTATCATTTCGCTGTACTTTAATTTTTTGTTTGTTTTTGCTGCATCTTTAATAGGGCGGCCATATTTATCTTTGGCATATAAACCTTTTGCAGGGTCGGCCAAACGTTTGTTGGTATACTCGTTACCACGGAAAGGGTTAAAGTCATCAACATCTTCAAATGACGTTTGGCGATAGGTATCAGCTACCCATTCATTAACGTTACCAGACATGTTATACAAACCAAAATCATTTGGCTGGTATGAACGTACCGGTGCTGTAATATCTGCCTTGTCATTTAAGCCACCGCCAACACCCATGTTATCACCGGAGGCACGTTTAAAGTTAGCTAAGATCAAGCCCCGTGTTTTGCGTTTAGGTGAGCGTACACCCAGGCCGTTCCATGAATATACTCTACCATCATTAATATTCTCAAACTGAGTGTTACCCGCAAGTGCTAAGGCAGCATATTCCCATTCAGCTTCTGATGGTAAACGGTAACCCTGTTTTAATATACCATCCTCTAAGCGTACGGTTCTTTTAGGGCCGCCTTTAGTTGCGGTAGCACCTGCCCTTGCAGGGCTAATGTCTTTAAGCATTTTTTTACCGTCAATTCCGGTGCCTTTTATTTGATTGTTCAAATACATGTCTGTATTAAACGGTGTAGTTGAAGCAACAGCAGGGGCACCTTTTTTAGAAGCATCGGCCCAGGTAACTAACTGGCCGCCTTGGCGTAATATGTTTTCGTTAGTACGATCTGTACGCCATATGCAATACTCTTGTATCTGGTCCCAGCTAACACCCACAACAGGGTAATCCTGAAAAGCAGGGTGGCGAAGGTAATTATCTACATAAGGCTCATTGTATGATAAAGGTTTACGCCATACTAATGTATCGGGGATAGCATTGTAATATACTTCTCTATCATCCGGGAAGGTAATTGCAATCCAGTGCAGGTAATCCAGCCAATCCTGGTTAGATACTTCGGTTTCATCCATGTAAAAAGATGGTACAGTTACCCGGCGACGAACATTGTTGTATTCATAGTTCACATCCTGGTCAGCACTGCCTCCAAGTACAAATGTACCGCCCTCAATAGGGATAAGGCCCGGGCCGGGGGTTGGATGTGTTTGCCTGTAACGCACATAACCACCATTTTTGGCGTCATTATATTTTAAACCAGTCTTTTGTGATTGCTGTGGCTTACTGCAGCTGCTTAACATGGTTGCTAAACCCAACAACACTAAAGCAGTATTAGTAAAAAGTGCTCTCATATTTTCGAATATATATTGAAGGTAAATTTAAATAAAAATCCTGTTAAACTTGCCCTTATTTTGAGCAATTAAGTTACGTATTAACTCCATACCTTAGTTAAACGTATAATTTGCACATTGAGTTACAATTATCTGAACTATTGTGGCTTTATATACTAAACAGATTTGCGTATTAACAGTATCATATTTTTAATATTTTAAATAATAAGATTAAATTGCACCCAAATGGAGTTTTTTTCTACTAAAAACCTTACGCTTTATATATTATTTAGTTTACCTGTTTTTGCAGCCGCCCAAACAGGCACAAGCACAAACGGTAGCAGTTCAAATGCAATATCAACCGCGGTTCCTTTTTTAAATATCACACCTGATTCACGCTCAGGCGCTATGGGTGATGCCGGTGTTGCATTATCGCCAGATGTAAATGCTAATTACTGGAATCCTGCTAAGCTGGCTTTTATGGAGAATAATAATGATGTTTCCTTATCATACAGCCCATGGTTAAGGCATTTAGTGCCCGATGTTAGTTTAGCCTACTTGAGTTATGCACACAAAATAAACGATCGTAATACTTTTGGCGCGTCGTTGCGTTATTTTAATTTAGGGTCGATACAACTGATAGATCAAAACCAGATAGATCAGGGAACCTATAAACCAAGTGAATTTTCTCTCGATGCATCATTCGCGCGTAAATTTGGCAATAACCTGTCTTTAGGTTTAACCATGCGTTATATTTACTCCAATTTCTCAAATGGTGCCTTCATTTCTGGCACAGGGCAGCAAAATAAAGCAGGAAGTGCTATAGCTGCAGGAGTATCACTATTTTACAGCACGCCATACGGCGATGATAAAACATTCTCATTTGGTACAAATATTTCCAATATTGGTAATAAGATAAGCTATAGCGATAACGGGGCTAAATACTTTTTGCCTACCAATCTAAAAATTGGTGTAGCCAATACATGGGCAATTGATAGTACAAATAAATTCACACTGGCTTTTGATGTAAATAAATTGTTAGTGCCAACGCCACCTATCAGGGATGCGGATGGCAATATTATTTCAGGGCATAACGATAATGTATCTGTTCCGGCGGGCTTTTTCCAGTCTTTTGGTGATGCACCGGGCGGTTTTAGCGAAGAGCTTAAAGAGTATACACTTTCGCCGGGAGTAGAATACTTGTATAACAATCGCTTTGCTATACGTGCGGGTTATTTTTACGAAAATCCAAACAAAGGCAACAGGCATTACGCAACCTTTGGCGTAGGTTTAAAATATGATATTTTTAATTTTGATTTTTCATACCTGGCAGCCAGCCAGCAAAATAGCCCGCTTGCAAACACTTTACGCTTCACACTTTCTGCCAGCTTTGGCGGAACCAACAATGTTACTAAACAATAATGGCTAAAATTAAGGTAGGGTTTGGTTTTGATGTACACCAGTTAAAACAACAGCATCCATTTATTTTAGGTGGCGTAAATTTAGAGCATACATCAGGCGCATTTGGTCATTCTGACGCGGATGTTTTACTGCATGCCATTTGCGATGCCCTTTTAGGGGCCGCCAACCTGCGTGATATTGGCTTCCACTTTTCTAATACCGACGATAGGTGGAAGGGTATAAGCAGCTTGGTATTATTACAAAATGTTGTTGCCCTGCTTGCAGAAAAAAATTGGCAAATAGGTAATATAGATGCTATGGTATGCCTTGAAGCACCCAAGATAAACCCGCACATCCCTGCCATGAAAGCCCACATTGCTCAAGCTGCCGGCATTAGCGAAGAGGATATATCCATTAAAGCCACCACTAACGAAAAGCTTGGTTTTATAGGCCGCGAAGAAGGTGTGGTTGCTTATGCTGTTTGTTTGATAGAAAGGCTTTAGTGCACAAATTTGCATGCGTATGTGGTTTCACTCCCAATTGTGGAGAGTGAAATACCACTACACTGGTTCATCGCTAACCAAATCGCCTTTCTTAATAGTTGAGTTACCGGTACGTTTTAAAACTCCCCAGCTACTTAACTCGCCTTTTAACGCTTTACGGATAGATTTGAAAAGGATATAATACATTAGCTGGCGCCATATAAAGCGCTGCGGAATAAGGTAAATGAGCTTTTTGTAATCTTCCTTTTCCATTTTAAACGCAATAATACCCACCAAAAAGTCTATCAGTACAAATGCCACATAATAGGTTAAAATCTTCTCTGGTTTGTTGCCAAACAGGCCAATGATCATCATTAAATCGGCCAATGGGGAGAAAAGGGGCAGTATGATCTGGAAGATAAGAATATTAGGCATGCCCACCATCCCAAAGAACTTATACTTTTTGTTGAATAGCGCGTCGCGGTTTTTCCAAAAACTTTGTATCACCCCAAAACTCCAGCGGAAACGTTGTTTCAACAGCATGTTCAATGTTTCAGGCGCTTCGGTATAGGCTAAAGCCTCGGCACAATTACGTATTATGTAGCCTTGTTTAAGTATGCGCATGGTTAAGTCACAATCTTCGGCAAGGGTATCGTAGGTAAATCCACCTGCCTTAAATATGGCCGACTTACGGAACGCACCAATAGCACCCGGTACAACCGTAATGCTGTTGATAAGGTCAAATGCACGGCGATCCATGTTTTGAGCAGTAATATACTCTATTGATTGCCACCGGGTAATAATATTCGTTTCGTTCAACACCTTAACCGTACCTGCTACAGCGCCTATTTCATCATCAGTAAAGTACGACATCAGGTGGAAAACGGCATCGTTTTTCAACTGGGTATCGGCATCAATACAAACTACAAAATCATTATCGGCGTGTGATATGCCAAAGTTAAGTGCTGATGCTTTGCCACCGTTTGGTTTAGTTAATACCCTAACCAGCGGGTGATTATGATATGCCTTGTAAACAACATCATAAGTGCTGTCTTTTGATCCGTCATCAATAAATATGATCTCAAAATCCGGGTATTCTGTTTTTAAAAGGCTGTCAATAGTTTTAAGGGCTGTAACCTCTTCATTATAGGCAGGTACAATAATACTTACCGCCGGCATTTGGGGTGGGTTATCCAGTTTTATTTTTTTGTTGTCGCCAAATTGTTTAACCGCTAAAATGCCTATTAATATAATACGGCCTATTGCCAGAAATATAGCCGATAAGAAGAGATAAAAAATAAACTTGTTACCTATAAAGAAACCCATCACCACAACATCATAAAACCTGCCCCAAAAGGTTTTGTCATCGCTGGTTGGCATTGGCATCAGGTCATCTTTGCTTTTGCCCAAAATATCGGCAATGGTAGTGAACTGGTAACCATGGCTTTTAAAGAAATGAATTATAGCAGGCAGGGCTTTAACGGTTTCCTCACGGGTATCTCCACCGGCATCATGCAGCAATATCATTGATCCGTTATCTTTTTGCCTAATGGTGCGGGCAATAATACTATCGGCAGATACGCCGGGCTGCCAGTCCCAGGGGTCTATAGATTCGCCAATGGTGATATAACTTTGCTTGCGGCTCTCTGCCACCGGGATAACCTCTGCCAGGGTCTGTGGCTCAGCATCAGCATTAAATGGCGGGCGAAATAATATAGTGCTCCTGCCGGTTACGGACTCTATTAGTTTACGGGTGGCGTTTAATTCAAGGCTAACACGCTCAAGGGGAACGGCTGAAATATCAGGATGCAAATAAGTATGGTTGCCAATTTCGTAGCCTTCATCATATATGCGGCGCAAAATAGGTATGTTTTTCTCTACCATTGATCCTATAACAAAAAACGATGCCGGTACTTTTTCCTTTTTCAGAATATCCAGTATCCGCGGTGTATAATCAGGATCGGGGCCATCATCAAAAGTTAAAACTACTTTGCCCGGCCTGTAGCCATACCTGCGGATAACATACTTTGTGGGCAGCTTAATATATTTTTGATTGGTAATGGTATAGTTTACTGTATCCAT
This sequence comes from Mucilaginibacter sp., assembly GCA_028288315.1. Classification (GTDB taxonomy): domain Bacteria; phylum Bacteroidota; class Bacteroidia; order Sphingobacteriales; family Sphingobacteriaceae; genus Mucilaginibacter. Next base: position 1,575 of record JAQBNY010000177.1, on the reverse strand, counting down.
TGCCACATTAATCTCCCCTATTTTTGGTTCGGTTATCAGGTCTAAAACTTCACCACCTTCGCCGGCATAATCAATTTTGTTATTTAAGCCAACGGTAGTTAATCTTTTAAGATCCACACCTGTTTTTTTGAGGGAGTCGATAGAAAGATTTTTTTGAAAGAACGTCCACAGGCGAGGGTCTTCGGCACCTAAACGCCATAGGGCAACACCACCGGTAGCCCAGTCATCAGCCATGCGGATAATGTTAAAATTTGTAGCGGCATCAGTAAAATAAACAATGTGGTTAAAGCCATCATTGCCTAAGTAGTTATAGTGAAGGTTGGCAGATATAGGGTCAAAAATGATCTTGCTCTTTTTTTCCTGTGCGGTACTAATTGCTTGCTGATAGCCTGCCGGTACACCAATGCTATTTTCAGGCCAGTCGTAGCCACCTGCTGCAAATGTGAGAATCACCTTTTCACTAGGTACTACGGAACATACTTCGTCCAGTATTTCTTCTACCCAGTGCTGGTTGGATATATCACCAGAATTGCTGCCATCGTAATGCTGGTCTATCGCCATCACAAACAGAAAATCGTTAATATGCTGTAAGCGTTTTAGATCGTATTGCTCATCCTCGGGTACCACATTTTGGGTAACCATTAGCCCCCTGGCTTTAAAATTAGCATATAACTCGTTCTGAAATGCAATGAAATTTTTACTGTTACGATTTTTTACATCATCCAAATCAACATTTATACCCTGAAAATTGTAACGCTTAAGCCTTTCGGCCATACTATTTATAAATACAGTGCGTAGTTTTTTATTGCCAAAAACATGCTCCACTTCTTCTATATCATAACCGCCTTTTAGATTGTTATAATTGGAAAGAGTTATCAGTATTTGCTTTTTATATTTTTTATTTTGGTTAATAAGCCCCGTATCTATCTGTACTTTAAGTGTATCAGCATTCTGACTAAAAGAAAAACCTTCAGAAACCACCATATCTAAATGGGGCATATATTGTAGTAAAGAGTTGTAAGCCTGGGGTTCCCATGGCCTATAAAAACCTACATTAAGTCGGTTGGCATTGTTGGGGTGTTTTAGCTGGTGTAGGTGGCGGGTGCGGGCAAGTTGCTGAAGCTGAGCTTTTTCTAACTTAAAATCTTTGTATCTTTTCGACTTTTTTAATGCGTCCAAATCCTCTTTTGAGATTTTTTTGGGAACAGGGTCGAGGTTTGGTAAAGCAGGATATTCTCTTGAAGTAATGGTAATAGCGGCCGCAATAGCCCCTACAACAAATATGATCAATATAATTCGGCTAAGCCATTTAAAGCGGTTCCACCTGCCGGGGGTGTCAGCTTGAAAGACCTGTTTAGACATGATGGATGATTAACTATTAAATGATAAGGTATGCTTATTAATTATTGTTTTGCTTAGGAGCCTCAATTCCTGAAAAATCCATTCCGCATTTACAATTACTGCCGCAGCCTTTTTTAGCAAATAAACTTTTGTACATAATTCGGCCTACGTAAAAAACCGCTGCAATAAATATTAAAATTATAATAATTGCTTGTATGTTCATGCTGCAAAATT
>JAQBNY010000075.1 GCA_028288315.1 Mucilaginibacter sp. | reverse complement strand
TACAGGAAGTGGTTTCCCGGACTATAAACCTAATTTCCGAACTTAATGCTTCATCAAGGGATGTAGGTCAAATCCGGGAACGGCTAAGCGCTGTGATTGGTACAGAGATAGACGATTCTACCATTGTTTTCGCTCCATTTTTTACAAATTTTGGCGCATTTATTAAAATGGGTAAGAATGTATTTGTAAACCATGCCTGTACATTCTTGGATATGGGTGGAATTACCTTAGAAGATAATGTCCTCGTTGGGCCAAAAGTCAACTTAATTACCGAAAATCACCCAATGGATCCTGAAAATAGAAAGTCTTTGGTTTGTAGTCCTATTGTGGTTAAACGTAACGCATGGATTGGTGCAGCAGCCACAATATTGCCGGGGGTTACTATTGGTGAAAACTCGGTTGTGGCCGCAGGCGCTGTTGTAACAAAGGATGTACCCGCAAACACAATTGTAGCCGGTGTGCCTGCAAGGGCTATCAAGAATTTAAAATAGAAAAGTTCCCACTTTGTCCCAACTCGTATATCATCACCTAAATTAAGGTAATGTAGAGACGCAATAAAGCCTTGAGAATAATCTTACGCCACTAAACGGTTCCACTCGGGGTGGCGTTTTAAAAAAATCCGAATATAACTGCATAAAGGCACCATTTTTAGCTGGTGCTGCTCAATGTAGTTAAAGGTTTTTTCTACCAAAGCTTCGGCAACCCCCATCCCCTTTAATTCGGCAGGCACTTCGGTATGTACCAGGTATATTTTATTATCCTTTGTTTTGTAATCTATAAAAGCGCGGTGCCCGTTCACAAACAGTTCAAAGTTGTGAATGGCTTCGTTGTTTATTAATTCAATGTCTGCAAAATTCATTTTTTTACTTTTTTAAATTGACGGGATGTCCAGAATGCCAGCAGGTAATCTATCAGTTTTTTCATAAAAATATATATTCATTAGCCAAACTCAATTCCTCAAAGCTAATAGTATGCGGCCTGCCTTTGTAAACTTTTAAGGTAACATTAGCATTTAAGCCTTTTAACACGTCAACACTTTCCTTAACCCTGCTCAGCGGCACATGCGCGTCAGGGTCGCCGGTTGTGATCAGCACAGGAGTAGCTGCAAAGTCGCCGCCGTAGTTTTTTAGTTCCAGCTCCTCACCTATCAATCCGCCGGTAAATGCTACAGCACCACCAAAACGTTTAGCATTACGGGCAATGTATTCCAATGTTAAACATGCCCCCTGCGAAAAGCCCAGGAAATATATTTTGTCTGTGCTAATGCCATCTGCAATGGCCTGTTCAACTACCTGGTCAATCACATCTAGCGCCGAACTTAACGCCGGTTCATTCTCTTGAACGGGCGCCATAAAACTATAGGGGTACCAACTGTTATTGGTAGCCTGTGGTGCATACAAAGCCATGTCCTTTACATTTAACCGGCTTGCTAATCGCATAATATCATCAGCAGATGCGCCCCTGCCATGTATCATTATTAATGCAGCTTTTGCATTGGCGGCTGGTACGCCTCCAATGCTTATTTGTTTGCTGTGTTTATACATTTTATTAACTCAATTTTGGTAAAGTAGTTTCTAAACTGCTGCGATATTGTTCATACTGTGCGGGTAGTTTTAAGTGCGTACCTAATTCTTCTACCGGCTCATCAAAGCTAAAACCAGGGTTATCAGTAGCCAATTCAAACAATACGCCTCCCGGTTCGCGAAAGTATAAAGAGAAGAAATAGTTACGATCTATCTTATCTGTAATGTTCAAACCTAAAGCTGCTATTTTATCACGATACTGCATTAACACTTCTTCGTTTTTCACTCTAAAAGCAACGTGGTGAACCGATCCGCCAGCCACATGCCCGGCAACCTCACCAGCTACTTCAACCAGGTCAATAATATTGGCACCTTCAACCGCGTCAGTTATAAAGCGGTAACGGTTAACATTCTGCTCCAATAAACGGTAACCAAACACATTAGTAAGAATATCTGCAGTGGGCTGCATTTTGTTGGTTGTGATGGTTACATTGTAAAACCCCTTGGTAGCATTTTCAGCTTTAACCTCATCAGTTTCCCAGGGCAAACGGGTGTCGGTTGCTTTGCCGGCAATCAATTCCAATTTTAAGCCATCGGGGTCTAAAAAAGTAAGATATTTCTCGTCAAATTTCTCGGCTACCTTGTTATAAGTGACATTGTGTTTCTCAAAACGATTAATCCAAAAATCAAAACTATTTTCAGGTACCGAATAGCCTATCTCAGTAGCCTGTCTTGCACCTCTCCTGCCGGCGGTAATATTTTCCCACGGGAAAAAAGTTAAGATAGTTCCGGGTGTTCCTTGTTTATCGCCATAATATAAATGATAGGTTTCAGGATCGTCAAAGTTGACAGTCTTTTTCACCAACCGAAGGCCCAGTACATTTGTATAAAAATCGTAATTACGTTTAGCGTTGCCTGCTATGGCTGTTATATGATGTATTCCGTTTACAGTATTTTCCATGATGTTGTATATTATTTGGTTGTATGTTTATTTAATTTATTAAAAGCTTAAGCTACCGAACACGCCGTTCTTATAATCTTCTATAGCCTGGTTAGTTTCTTCGGCTGTGTTCATTACAAAATTGTCTTTTGCAGCTACAGGCTCATCAATTGGCTCGGCAGAAAGGAACAGTATCTGGGTATCTTCCTCGGCAGTTAATATTACCTCTTCATTATCCTTTTCAAAAACCACCAGATTATATTGCTCTACAGTCTCCTGGTTAATGTTTACACGACCTTTGGCTATGTACAACAATGTCCAATAACCGGGGGTTGCCATAAACTGCACCTGCTTGCCCTGCTCAACCTCACCTACAATAGAAATAACCGGCGTAAAACTTTTCAGAGGACCGGTTTTGCCATCGTAACTACCGCTTGCCAACCTCAGGTTAACTCCATCTTGCTGCAAAACCTGTGGTTGCTGTTGTTTAGTGGCCGATTGATAGGTTGGCTCATCCCATTTATTTGCCTTTGGTACGTTTATCCATAATTGAATCAGCTCCTGCACTCCGCCTTTCTCCAGCATGTTTTTAGTTGGGCCTTCGCTATGCAAAATACCTTTGCCTGCAAACATCCATTGTACATCGCCTGCTTCTATGATTTCGTCATGCCCGGCACTATCTTTATGATAGCCTTCGCCCTGCAACTGAAAAGTAACAGGTGCAAAACCCCGATGCGGATGCGGATGGATCCTTAACTCCTGGTTAGGTGTAATATCCTTAGGACCCATATGGTGTAACACAATAAACGGATTAGCAAACCTGAAATCCATGTGCGGCAATGGCTGCCTTACAATATCTTCCTTTGTTATCTGTTTTTCGCGACCGGCAAGTATGTGTTGAATTTTCTTTTTCATGACGCTTTCCCTTTTTGATATAACAAAGATACCAGGTATGCCACGGCGCACCAATAATGTAGATTAACATGAAAACTTAATGTAGATTAAGAGAAATACAGGGTGGTTTATTTAACGATCATGGTATTCAGCATCTTGCTTAAAAACTCGGGCGTAACACCTATATATGACGCCACCTGTTTTTGCGGAAGGGTTTTAATTAACGATGGATATAACTGGCAAAAATTAGCATACCGTTCCATAGCCGACAGGGTTACATTATCAATTTGCCTGTGCTGATAGGTGGCAAGGGCATTCTGACCTATTACCCTGTTATAATGTTCAAACTTGGGGATACGGATATTCAGTTCTTCAAAATTAGCTTTGGGGATATAAATATACTCGCTGTCTTCAATGGCATCAATATTTAATCGGGCAGGCTGCCCGGTAGTAAAACTGCGCATATCGGTTATCCACCAGCCGGCAGGCGCAAATTGCAGCACATGTTCGGTGCCGTTTTTATCAACAGCATAACTGCGCAGGCAACCGCTGGTAACAAAAGTTACTTTGTTATTAATGTCGCCTTCCTCTAAAATAAGCTGTTTACGCTTAATTTTTTTATAATGCAGTACAGAGATCAGGTACTCTTGCTCTTCAGCATCAAGATTAACGTATTTGGCAATACCGGCGAGTAAGAGGTTATGATCCATGTGTAAAATGTTAATACAAGTATATTAAAAAAGAAGCTGTAAAAATAAATGCATGCAATTCCTATATTAGCTTTTCCAATTTAAAATACATCATGAAAAGACGTTCATTTGTAAAATCATCATTTATAAGCGGTGCTGCTGCTACCATTCTACCTGCAGTTAGTACTGCCATGCCAACAGATACAAAAGCCGCTACAAGCGCCGAATATTATGAGCTAAGGGTATACACTTTAAAAAATGAAACACAACAAAAGCTTGTTGAAGATTATTTAAAAAATGCCGCCATACCTTCTCTAAATCGTGCTGGTGTTAAACATGTTGGTGTGTTTACAGAAATGAACCCATCCGGGCAAACCAAAATATATGTAATTACCCAATATAACAACCTTACCCATTTTAATACAATAACAGAAACTATTGGCAAAGATACCGAGCTAAATACCAAGGGAGCAGCTTACCTTAATGCCCCTGCTAAAGAGCCGGCTTACGAGCGTATAGAGAGCTCGCTTTTAAAATCATTTACGTACGCTTTAAAGTTAGCTGCACCTGAAAAGAAAGCACGAATTTTTGAATTACGCCAGTACCAAAGTGCCAGCGAAGCAGCCGGCAAAAAGAAAATTGAAATGTTTACAGATCAAGGGGAGATAGATATTTTTAAACGCCTGGGCTTTAAACCTGTATTTTGGGGCGAAACGGTTATTGGTCCGTTAAGGCCAAACCTAACTTATATGGTTTCTTTTGATGATCTTGATGCTAAAAATGCTCACTGGAAAGCCTTTGGTGGCGACCCACAATGGAAAAAAATTAGCAGTGTGCCAGAGTATGCAGACGCACTGCTGGTGAGCAAGATAATATCAACTTTATTGGTACCAACTGCTTATTCGCAAATTTAATTAGCTGCATCATTTAGGCAGGTATTGTAAAATTGGTAAATTGCACTGTATTACAATACTTATATTATGCAAGACCCATTTGACATATTAGTGAATGGAATAGTTTATTCTGTTTTCCCTGAAGAAGATAACGTTTACATCATATTTAAAGCCGGAGCTGAATTTGGCAAGATAGAAAAGGATACCGAAAACGTTTGGCTAAAATTAGATCCGGAAACTGAAATGCCGATGTTTGACAATAACCCGGAAGTTGATCAGATAGGCCAGGCAATAGGCAATTATATACCTGAGGAAGACGACGAGGAAGAAGAAGAGTTTGAATAGCTGAATCTATATACATCAACCAAAACATCTACTACCATGAAACAGAAATTCCACTATGACACAGTAACCGAAGCTATTGATAAATTAAAAGAACAAGGCTTTACGCTGGATTTTAATTTAGCACAAAACCATCTTAAAGCAGGCGAACACTCATACCCGGCTGATGATTTTGAAATAGTTGACCAATATAGGTACGAAGGAGCATCAGACCCTGCGGATGAAGCTACCGTTTATGCATTGGCTTCGCCATCGGGCCAAAAAGGCATTTTGGTTACAGGTTACGGCTACTCAACCGATAAAGAATCGGAAGAAACATTAAAACAACTACACTATAAATACCTAAAACAAAACGATCAGTCTAAATAATGCAAAAGCCGCCTTTTTATGCAAAAGGCGGCTTTTAATCCAAATCGGTATCTTTTTGACACCAATCCGTATGTTATAAATAAGATTGCAATAAATTAGCTCTTGAGTTTTGTCTTAAACGCATCAAGGCTTTATCTTTTATTTGACGAACACGTTCGCGGGTAAGGCTGTACTTTTCGCCAATTTCTTCTAAAGAATGAGCGGCATTATTATTTAAGCCAAAAAACAATACAATCACTTCCCTGTCGCGCTCAGCTAAAATACCTAATGAACGTTTAATTTCCTGGGTAAGTGAATCTATCATCAGGTCGTTATCAGTACCTGCATCACTACTTTGTAAAACATCAAGCAGGGTATTTTCTTCGCCTGTAATAAATGGCGCATCAACAGAAACCTGACGGCCTGCGTTAGATAATGAATCAGCTATTTTCTCGGTAGTAGTTTCCAAATCATCGGCTAACTCTTCAGGCGTAGGCTGGCGCTCATACATTTGCTCAAGCTTAGATGCTGCCTTGTGTATTTTGCTTAAAGAACCTATCTGATTCAATGGTAAACGTACTATTCTTGATTGCTCAGCAACAGCAGATAATATTGACTGACGGATCCACCATACGGCGTATGAAATAAATTTAAATCCCTTTGTTTCATCAAAACGTTTGGCTGCCTTTATCAGCCCAAGGTTGCCTTCATTAATCAGGTCGCCTAATGTAAGACCTTGGTTTTGATATTGTTTGGCAACAGAAACTACGAAACGAAGGTTTGTTTTTGTTAAGCGTTCCAATGCTGCCTGGTCACCCTCACGAATCTTTTGTGCAAGAATAACTTCTTCCTGCGCAGTGATCAGGTCTACCTTCCCTATCTCGGTTAAATATTTATCTAACGATTGCGATTCGCGGTTGGTAATGGATTGGGATATTTTTAGTTGTCTCATGTATATGAAAATGATAATCTTATAGCCAATTGTAAACGATCAATTGACCAAATAGGTATAAAGTTTAAATAAACTTTGTAAAAACTGCTTATATAAAGGTGCTTTGTGCGAAAGAGTAATATACAATTTATGATTTAACTGATTAGTTAAATTTATCGCACGTAATATGTTGTTTTTATCAATGCACAAAAATAAGAAAAGAAATGTGGTTGCTTTGTAAATTAATGGTTTTTATTTATTAAGGAGCTAAAAGCTTTTGAAAGGCGAGGCTATCTCCTCTAAATACGTTAAAATCAACAACATGGCCAATCCCATTTACCTTTGCCCTATCTGAATGTTGCCAAAATTTCCATTGTGTATTGTGGTCAATTTTTAATTCTGGCTGGTAATAATTCGCTATCCATAACGGATACCCGTCAAAATATCCGGCCAAATAATCATTATAAAAGCTAATGTTGGTGTAAATAATGGGCTTTATTCCAGTTTTTAATTCTACTTGCTTTACAAAAGCTTTTAGTTCTTTACGCATTGTTTCAGGGGTTGTACCATCCAACCGTTCAATATCTGCAACAGCCGGCAGGTCACCGCTTTCCATTTTTACATTCTGCAGGAAAAACCTTGCCTGCCACGCCCCGCTTTTTGTAGGGCGAAGAAAATGATATGCACCGCAAACAATACCTGCTTTTGGTGCTTCGCGCCAGTTACGTTTAAAATAAGGATCAACAGTCAAAAGGCCCTCCGTAGCTTTTATAAATGCAAAGCTTATCCTTACACTATCTTCCTGCATAGATTTTACCTTTTGCCAATCTATCTTACCCTGTGCATAAGATACATCAATACCATGTTTTTTGTAGCCTGATGGGATACGGATATCAAAACTTTTGTAAGTACGATAATGCGGATTTTCTCCTATATCGGCTATCCACCTCCAAGTAGATGAAAATATCTTAAGTACGTATCCGTAATAAAATGGTGATAATATTATTAACAGTATACCCACTAAAACAACTTTCCACCACAAACCATTTTTTTGAGGCTTTTTCTTTCGCGGTAAGGATTTGGGTTTAGAGGTTTTCTTTGCAGTTACCCTGGTTTTCTTTATGGTGGTCACAGTGCAAAGTTAAAAAACACTGGCAATGAAAGTAAATAGTTTATTACCTACTATTTTTTTTAATATTTAAAAGTGTTCTGACCAAAATTCATTGAACCCGACCGGTTTTTGATGTAGTAGGTATCAAACTCGGTTTTTTGTCAATCATATTTATACAATAATTAACATTAGCTAACATGGCGTTAAAGCATGTTACCTCAATTTAACTACTTAACATAACGATAACATACGAGTAACTTAAATTTAACTTACATTTGAGTTTTCACCTCAATTCCTTATGAAAAAATCAGAACGAAAATCGCTTGCTAAAACAGCAAAGAAAACCCTGGTAAAAAATTTAGAAGTTAGTTTACTGGCTGCAATAAAAAGCAATGCAACCGAACTTGGTACAGATGCTAAAAAAATTGAGAAAAAGCTTACCAAAAGCGCTAATAAAATTGCAAAAAAAATCGCCAAGCTTATAAGGCCTACTGTATCTGTTAATAGTAAAATCACAGAACCTGCAACGGCTGTAAAACAAACACCTGCACCTCTCGCAAGCAAAGCAAAATAAAGAAGTAAAAATTACTAAGATTACAGCTTTTTAATTTGATTAATTTAATCTGTGGAGGGCATTTAATTACAATCCGGTTAAGGCCATTACTACATTATATATCGAAAAATAAAAAAGGCCACGTTTTAAAACGTGACCTTTGTATATAATTAATTGCGATCAGTATTTATGTTATAATTATATAGCTTACATGATCTATTTTCATAATTAGTAGTAAGAAGAAATAGAATTTAAAATGTATGGCTAAGTATTTTTCTTACCATACTTAATAGGCAAAACTTCGTTAAATCGTTCCAATAATTTAATATATTTATCCATCCAATAATAAATTGGGTCAGATAGATTTTCCTTTGTTTGTTGATTGGTAATATCGAAATCGCCACCTTTCAGGCTTTTATTTAGCGGAAAAACTTCAGGAAATTCTTCTGAAAAATCATGATTAATTACTACTCCAATTTTTTCAATAGTATCAAAGCTTAGGTCTTTAGTTTTGAACCAATTGTAAAGTGTTCGCCTACTCACATTTAGTTTCCTGGATACTTCACTGATACTCAACTTACCCATTTTCACTACCTTTTCCACAATTTGACCACAGTTTATGTCACAGCTTAAAGAACTAACGTCAGAGTCATCACCAATGACATCTTCATTATTGACTGGATAATTAATTTTACTACACATAACAATTTATAGATTATGAATTTATTGAAAATATCTTAGCGATCTAGAATTAATATTATAGGAGAGTTACAAATGAATTAAATCAATTGTAAATAAATTCAAGCAAATATTAAGTTTCATTGTAGGCCAATTACTTATGAAGTAAATGCATTTGCGGATTTTTCTGTAAAATAAAATGTGTTTATTATGCTTTTACTCAAGTCTCTTAAGTTTAAAATCAGATATAAATATTTCATTAAGCAGACCAAAATAAACTGTTTATAAGCGGATAGGTATATATTTTATATCATTTACAACCTCTGTTTTTTGAAATTTAGCATCCAGTTTTTCAAAACAAGAATTATTGCTAATAAAATCAGGTATCATTGTTTTCATCAAGCCAACCATTTCATCCACGTTGTTAATTAAATTAAAGGCTAACAACATATTTACGTTTTCGTTAATATTGTTATAATTGTGAGATATAGTTTTAGAGATCTTAATTTTATTATTATAAGTAGGTATTATTTCTTCTTCTTTATTTAATAATTCTTCATAAAGTTTTTCTCCAGGCCTCAAGCCGGTGTAAACAATTTTAATATCTTCACCAGGTTTAAAACCTGCAAGTTTGATCATATTAAGAGCGAGATCTGTTATTTTAATAGGTTTTCCCATATCAAATAAAAATATTTCTCCTCCCAAGCCCATAACCGCTGCCTCAAGCACCAATTGCACAGATTCTGGAATTGTCATGAAATACCTGGATATATCAGGATGAGTGACAGTTACTGGGCCACCACGTTCTATTTGCATTTTAAACCGTGGAATTACTGACCCATTTGAGCCAAGTACGTTTCCAAACCTGGTAGTTATAAATTTAGTTTGGGAGGCCTTGTTATCCTGAATACTACCATCAACAATGGCATTGTTTAAAGATTGGATATACATCTCGGCTATACGCTTTGATGCCCCCATTATATTTGTTGGCTTAACTGCTTTATCTGTAGAAATCATGATAAATTTTTCTACTTTATATTCCAAAGAAATATCAGCCATGTTTTTAGTACCCAAAATATTTGTCAATACAGCTTCTGTTGGGTTGCTCTCCATCATAGGAACGTGCTTATATGCTGCCGCATGAAAAACTATCTGGGGCCTATAGTGATTAAAGAGCATTTTAATCCGATTTGAATTCTGAATATCGGCGATGAATAAGTGCACTTTGTTTTTATTATTGCTATCCTCAATTTCTAATTGAATATTATGCAAAGGTGTCTCCGCCTGATCGCAGAGTACAACTAACTCAGGATTAAAGCATAATACCTGGCGCACAATTTCTGCTCCTATTGAACCCGCAGCTCCAGTAACCAAAACTCTCTTCCCGACAAGGCTTTTTAAAATATGGTCTTTACACAGTTTTATAGGATCTCGGTCCAAAAGATCCTCTATTTTAAGATCTTTAAATTGATTAATACTTGGCTGCCCGTTTATCCACTGGTTGGTTGGCGGAACAGTAATAACTTTTATTCCTAAAGAGATACATTTTTCTATGACACTTTTGTTACCAGAAATCTTTAAGTGCTCAGAAGTAATAAATAATGTTTTTATTGAAAACCTTTTGTATAATCTATCAATTGCAATATCGGGGTATACGATTTTTTGTTCAATACATTTGTATAGCTTATCCGCGGCAGTATCAATAAATCCTTGCACCTGCATTTTAGTACCTTCCTGCGCTTCAACCGTATTTTTTATTAATATTGATGATGTGTTTGAACCATATATAAGTACATTCTCCTTTTTAATAGTAGCAGTCTTGTAGGTAATAAATTGAAACATATCTTTTATTAATATTCTAAACCCAATCAACACAATTGAGGAAATGAAAATATTGACAAGAAATATATCTTGAAAATTATTAAAATTTAACTTGAGGTAAGGGTTAATAATTGAATATAATACTATCAAAAAGGCTAAATTGCTAACTAACACTGCTGTAATAACACGTTGCATATCTTTTGTATTTGAATATCTGATAATACGTGTATGTATGCGCATTGAAAAAAATGACAGGGCTGCAATGCAACTATATAATATGATGTAATAATTGTTGGCTTCGTTGAATTTTAAATCATTTTTTATAAAAAATGATATTAATAATGATGAGATAACAATTAACAAATCAATTATAAGTATTAACCATTTCGAATGGAATTTATCCTGAAATAATAGGTTTTTTAGATATATCATGGTAATGGTTTTTAATGATTAAGCGTACCTATAAAGCGGAAAAAAGTCCACATCAGTATCTTCATTAATACCCTTTGCGGCAAGCAGTTGCCTGTAAACACATGGATTGGCTATAAAGCGCCAACTTTTATAATCAAAAGTGAGATCTGTAAGTGCAGTTTTCCCCTTAAAGATGTTGTCATCTTTAAAGCCAATTCCTCCACCTAAATTGTAATAATTTATGCCGGCTGCCCTTCCAAATATTGTAAGTTCATCAATCATATATCTCATTGGACTATACTTCATATATTCTGCACGAACACCTACCAAATGCCCCTGCATTATGCCATTTGTAAGCATAATTAAAGTACTTGCTATAACAATATCGCCATCATAAACCATTACAATCCGAGCGTCGTACTCTTCTGTATTTACAATTTTTGAAATGTAATTTTCACTAAAATAGTAATACTCCGATGCACCTACACGCCGCATACTTTCTGAATATATCTCAAAAAAGGTTGTGATAGCTTGTGTCCCACTCGCCTCAACAAGCCGGTAACCTTTTTCTCTGGCAATATTTATTGCGCGTAGGGCAGTTGGCCGGTACTTTCTGCGCTGTTCCTCAATGTTAACAGTTAGATCCATTACTACGGTTTTGCCATTATGATAAACCCCGCCAAACTTTTCAAGCACTAATTGTTGTTGGTAAAACGGATGCATTCTGGAAAACACTGATACTATTTGCTCGTCATCCAAAAACTTGAGAAAATCAACCTTAAACTGTTCTATTAAGTCATCATCCAAATCTTTCATTTTTTTATTTGAAAATGGACCCGAAAAGCCATATACACAAGTTAAATCATAGTAAATAGATTCGGGAATTGGTCTCTTCAAAAGCGGAATGGCTATAAAATCCTGATGTTGTTCATAAACAAACAGTAAAGGAGTGGCCGTAGTTTCAAGCGAGTGGTAATGCCACGTATGATAAAAATCATGCTCCGCTGCATTACTTATATAGTAAATCCATTCCAGCCTATCCTGAATAGTAATTATTTTCTTCATATCTTAAATTTGATTTTATAAATCGCTAAATGTTATGGCTAACATTTGAGTAAGTAGGCTTCCTTGTGATGGTCATCAATATTAACCCGTCTTTTTTTCCGGTAATATTAAACCCGGCCTTTTCATATAAATACAATGCAGGTAAATTTGCAGGATGCACTTTTAAATAAATTTCCTTTAACCTTTTTTTTAAAAAACCATATTCAACAATTAGCTTAGTTGCCTGGTAGCCAACGCCCATATTCCAATACAGTTCATTACCTATAAAAAGATGTAATTCTGCACTTTGCTCATTAATATTAAGTAATTGAACATTGCCAATGTAGGTATCAAGTTCTTTTACGCATATAGCAAAACGACGTTGATCTGGTTTATTAAGAGTTCCCATTAACCATTTAGTTTCCATCTCTGGGGTAATGTAGTCTTTTGGTTTAAAGTTGGTGTAAATCCATAATTTTGAATTGTTTCTCCATAAATATGAAGTTTGTGCATCTTTTAATTCAAGTGGCCTTATATACACTAAAATTGTCATAACACCTGTTTTAAAGTATTTAACATATAAAACATATCCTTCAGATTGTACCTATGATCTATTGGCAAGGGCACTAAGTTAGTGGTTAGATAATTTTCATACATGCCAGCGCTTGTCCAATTATATACATTAGGCCAATAAGTAGGCACAAATATTTTCTTCTGAATCAGGTGTATTTTTAAATTACGATCATCATACAAAAAAGGGTAAACCATTGGTGATTTATTAGTTGGAAAATCAAACTGAAAAAGATTAAACTCTTTTAAATGTTGATGTAAAAAAAAAAAATTACGCTCCCTTATTTGTGCACATTCATCATATCTTATACCACACATAATTCTTTTGGTTAAGTTAGACATGATTTTAATTTCATTATTTTCCAATAGTTTATTGTTAATTAATGAATCGGCATAGGCAGCTTCAATACCCAGATCAATGCTTTTTGTTAGGTGAGAAACCCTATTGTAAGAAACATCAATAGGCAGTTTTTTATTAAGCTTTTTTTTTATGTTTAAGTAAGCACCGTCTGGTACACCAAAAAACTTTCTGCATGAGTAAAAAGTATCTACACCTGGCAAAGGTTCAGAATAAAATGCCTGAGAGTTATCTATTATAATGTTAGGGATTTGTTCGCTAAGTGTTATAACTGCATCGTGCTTAATGCCAAAGTAGTTGGTATATAACAAACATGCGGTAGGTTCAATTTCAAAGTTAATAATTGGCTCAAGCCTTTCATTAATTGAATAAAATTCATACTTAACCCCTAATTTTTTTATAGGTTCAAGCAAAACATCACATGTAAAAAAAGGTATATAAATTTTAGAGTAAGCTTTTTGCCTTAAAATATATTCCAAAGCATTACGGCCTGTATTTAATCGCAACAGATCTGCATAGTATTCATTACCTGTTGGTAACTGCAAGTCATAAAAACCGCCAATAGGCTTAATAACTTCCTTTGCTTTAGGCATGAATTTAGTATTAAAAGAAATGGAAGAAGATAATTATCCTTGATCACGTTGATACATTCTAAGATGAGGCGGTTGGTAATATTCGTTTAAGTTTTCTGGAGTGCGTGCGTTGTAACCAATTACCTGGCGTAATTCAGGGCTTAATTTAGATACAAAGTCATACCCTAAAAACCGTGGGTAATCCATTTGTTGCTTCACAAAAGGCCGCGTAAACCCTAAAGTTAATGCCCTGCGAGGATTTGCCGTTTTATTCTCTCCTGCGGCATGCCACAAGTTTGAATCAAAAAGTATGATGCTGCCTTTAGCAGTAATGGCTCTATCAGCATTTTTGTAAAAGTAATCTTCATCGGGCTTAATGTCTACCTTATGTGATCCTGAAAGAAAATGTGTTGCACCGTTTGATGCTGTAAAATCATCCAAAACAACAATCATCTGAATCAAAAATTTGGTATCTGCCATAAACGTTCTCACATCGCGGTGCATGTTACTCAAGTATGGGTGTTCTTGTTTCATATGAATTACTGCATTGATACCATTAAGAATATACTTACCGCCCAAAAATTGGTTTATTTCTTCGTCGCAATACATTTGTTTAAGAAACTGCAAACTAAAGTTACCTCTCTCCAATAAGTGATGAAGCGTGCCATCCATATTAGCACTTATCCCGTTTTTCCTTTGGATATCTCTTCTGTATGCATAACCTATATCCAGGTCATTTTTAATTATTTCAATTAAATCTGGATTTACCGAATTTTCAAATACAACCCAGCCGAATTTGTTAATAGCGGTTTTAAAGTCACTCATGGCTCTGCATGAGTAAGTGAAAAAATTTTTCATAAAATTTTATAGGTTTATATGGATAGTAAAAGCTTAATTCAACTGCATTATTTTTAGCATTTCGGTATTTACCAAATTCACATCAAATTTTTTCTTGGCCATTAAAAGACCATTTAAGCCATGGCTTACTATTATATCTGGATGTAATAAATAATATTCAATTGCAGAAACCAAAGCAGCTACATTTTTTACGGGTACTAAAAAGCCATTTATTTCAGTAACATAATTAACAGTTTCTTTACAACCAACGGAATTGCATGTTATTATAGCCCTACCCATAGCCATTGCTTCAAGTAAACATCGCGGAATGCCTTCTCCATAATATGAGGGTAATACAACCACTGAAGCATTATTTATATATGGCCTCACGTCATCAACCTCACCAAGATATTGAATGGTTTTTCCTGATTTAATTTGGTTGAAAAGATTAGAACTAATTGCGTCAATATTATTATCTAAAGCCCCTATTAACTTAAATTGTGTGTTTGGATACACAAAATGAATGATACGTGCGGCCTCATAATATTCATATATTCCCTTTGCATTTATTAAACGGGCTACCATTAAAAAGCTAACCAAATTTGTATTTGGAGGTTTATAACTGTAATGTTCCAAATCAACTCCCGAGCCATTTACTATATAGGATTTATGGTTAGGGCTTATAATTTTATGATCTATCAGAGTTTGATGATCATCTTTATTTTGAAAAACTATCCGTTGCCGTTTACTATTATATAAGCTGGCTTTTAGCAAGACCTGAGTAATAGTTTTTATCCAATTTTTACTTTTATCGGGAGCAAAATTATAACCCAATCCGGTAAGCATTGGAACTACAACTTTAACTCTGCATAGTTTTGCAAGTATAGTACCGTAAATAACTGGTTTAAAAGTATATGGAAAAAAAATTGAAGGTTTAATTCGCTTTATCAGTCTATACAATTGAATGATGTAATGAATATCTGAGATCACAGAAACACTACTTCCATTTAAGTTATTTTCAAATATTTCTACATTTAAAGAAATTAGCTTTTCTCGAAAGGCATGCTGTAATATCTTAGGTGTAAAGACATACACTTTATGCTTTTTAGCCAACTCTTCAATTAGCTTACCCCTAAAATCTATTAAAGATTTAGACGAATCGCTAACAATCAATACTTTTTTCCCGGATTTTATCATATCCTTTTGCACGTATACAATTTAATAGGATAGTAACTTTAAAGTAGTACCAGAATGATTTTTATAGAATGTATTTAACTGATTACTATACATTCAATCAGCTTTAACTTAATAAACAGAGATGATTAGTAAGATTATAATAAATATAAGTTTGTACTATAGTGGCAGCGTTATTTTTAAAACCCCAAACCGCCCTTTGGGTGGTTTGGGGCTGGGGTTTAATAAATTAATAGTTTAGTATTTTAATGAATAGCCCTTGGTCCGGTACCTTGTGTAACAAGATTTGGCACATCGGCTGCTGCATCTAATGCATTATTATAAGAGTAGCTTGGCACCCAACTTGAAATTGGGGTAGTAATAGTATTACTACCACAATTTAAATAGATATTAGTATTAACACCGCTAAAATAGCCCGGAGGATCGCCGGCAAGACTTGTACTGATAGGTTTTTTACAACCAGAAAAATACTCATTATCTGTTCTTACAGTTCCGCCTGCTCTTGCTCCTAATGAATAGCCAGAATTATTTAAATGGTAGTTATTAAACATGTGTACACTTCCATAATTCATAGTCGGCTCTCGTTCTGCAACATTGTACCAGTAATTGTGGTGCATGGTTACATGCAATTTTCCTTTATCTGATTCATGACCTGCTATACCCCCGCTTATTAACACAGATAGGTTTGTGTCATGAAATTTACACCAGGATACTGTTACAAAATCTGCCTCACGGGTAATTGCTATATCCTTGCCCCAGTAGTCCCAGCCATGATTACGGTCTGTTGAAAACTCGCAATGATCTACCCAAATATGGTGACTTGCCATTTTTATTTGCAATGCAGCATCAGTCACATAATTTTTAAATCGTAAATCTTGTACTATAATATTACTTACAGTAAATATGTAAAAATTAATTCCTTCAATAGATGCGCCAGGTTTACCAATAATTGTTTTGTTAGATTTAACATAAATATATTCGTTACCTGAACCTTTAATTGCTCCGCTAACGTAAATGATTTTTGCAGCGTTATCGCCAACCGCGGCTTTTAAAGCACTTAGTGTGGTAACCGTTACTGATTGTCCTCCAGCGCCCCCTGTAGTAGTACCGTTTACCATGGCATACCCTAACAAACCTGCATTTACTCCAACAGGTAATGCGGTTTTTGCAGCACTAGAAGAGGCAGCTCCTGTTGAGCCATCTAAGGTGTAAGTATACTTTCTACCATTTTTTGCCGGGTTTGTATTATCAGAAGCCGAAAAATACAAAGCTGTACCCCAATGGCTAAATCGGCCCTTACCTAAATTACGAATATCCTGATGCACAGAATGGGGTAGCTTTAGCTCTACACCATTCTCAAAAAGTCGTAATTTTGATACTGCCGGGCTTCCGTTTGCATCGCCGGATACACTAAGCGGGTACCCTAATTTATAAGCATACCCCCCATCTGATTTTAATCCAGACAAATTAATAGCAATACTGCTTGTAGATGCTGCAAGAATTGCTTGTGATGAGGAGAAATTTGATACTGATGAGGTACTATCTGCTAAACTGGACGATGCCTCATTGCCTTTTTTGCAACTGCCAAAAAAGACAATTGCCATTAAAAACATGCTGATTACAGCCACTTTTTTGGGGTAGTTTTTTTTTCTTTCCATTCATTTTCAATTTTAGGCTCATGAAACGGACCTCCGTTTGATAAATTACCCTAAAATTGTAGAAATGAATTATAGACCAACATTAAAAATAGTTTAAAAATAGTCCTCCTAACGATAAACAGATGTAAACAAGTGTAAAAAATATTGTTTTTGCGTGTAAATCGTTACACGGTTTATGACAATTTTATGACATTAAGCATCAAACAAGCTTTCCTGTTGAGAACTTAAGACTGGTTTTTTTACGCCATAATAGGACTTGTACCACGTAATAAATTGAGAAATACCTAATGGAACAGATACTCGTGGCTTGTAGTTCATAATATAATCTAAATTGGTTACATCTGCACAAGTTTCCGCAACATCCCCTTCTTGCATTGGCATGTAACATTTAATAGCTTTTAAGTGCAGTTCTCTTTCAATTTCACTTATAAATTTCAGTAAATCAACAGGTGCACCCCGGCCAATGTTAAATATCCGAAATGGTGCTTTTGAAGTGGCAGGATCTGGTTGCTGGGCGTCCCATTCATCATTTGCCTCTGCAGGTTTATCAATAACATATATAATGCCGGTTACAATATCATCTATATAAGTAAAGTCTCGTTTCATATTACCATTATTAAATATTTGGATGGGTTTCCCTTCAATGATTGCTTTTGTAAAAATAAACAGTGCCATATCTGGCCTGCCCCAGGGCCCGTAAACTGTAAAAAAACGCAAACCTGTTGTACGCAAGTTAAAAAGATGACTATAAGTATGAGCCATCATCTCGTTTGCTTTTTTTGATGCGGCATATAATGATACCGGGTGATCTGCAATATCATGTTCATTAAATGGCATTTTTTTATTTAGCCCATAAACGCTTGAAGAGCTTGCATATACTAAATGATTTATGTTAAAATGCCGGCAGCCTTCCAATATATTTAAAAAACCTTTTATGTTAGAATCAATATAAACTTCGGGATTTGTTAAGCTATAACGAACACCAGCCTGTGCAGCCAAATTACACACAGCATCAAATTGATGTGTTTTAAAACATAAATTCAAGTTGTCTTTATCTAAAATATCTAATTTAATGAATGTGTAATTATGAAACCTTTTGCTTTGTACAGCAATGCCATATTCTACATCTGTTAAATCAATGCCGGTTTGCAATAATCTTGCATATTTAAGTTCTACATCATAATAATCGTTTAAATTATCAATACCAACAACAGTGTCGCCTCTTTCGAGTAAGCGTTTTGCCACATGATAACCAATGAAACCAGCAGTACCGGTAATTAAAATTTTCATAAATTATGCTTTAAAAAGGTTAATAAACGACTATGAATAGCCCTTGGTGGAAATAGAATGAAAGAAAATAAGTATGAACCTTAAATTTGCTGCTATAAGGTAAATAACAGCGCAAATAGTATTACAAAACAATAATTGCTTTTGCGGAAACCAGTAAAATGAATATAATTTTATCTGTTTATTTAAAGAGTTATTAATTTGGATTAAGTGCCTGAATAATCGTATTTGTATACTCTTCTGGACTTCTGTTAGCAAGGTATTTAAGTGCTGATTGCCTTTGAGATTGATCACCAGTCTGCAATGCCTTAAGTATGGAAAATGTCATGTCACTAACATCATTTACCGGTAATTTATATATGCCCGGTATTGTATCTATCCCGCCAGCACACAAAGTAGAAATTACAACAGGGTTGAGAGTTAACATTTCTAATAAAGCATTAGGAAAACCTTCTTTTATTGAAGAAATTACACAAGCTTTAGCTTTTTTAAAATAAGGCATTATATTACTCTGCCATCCCTTAAGAATTACCTTACCTTCAAGATTATTATTTTTAATTAACTTTAGTAATATATCCTTATCTGGGCCATCACCAAAAATTAGCAATTTCATATTTGGATAAACAGCATATACCTTTTTAAAGGCCTGTATTAAAATTGAAAAGCCTTTTTCTGGAATTAAACGGCCGGCTGCACAAATAAAATCAGACTCCAAGTGTATATCTTTAGGTGTTAAAAGTGACTTAACTACAACCTGTTGTTGATCTATCGGATTGCCAATTACAATAACTATTTCTGGAGATATATAACTCATTTGGCTTAAAAAGATATTACGCATTAATTCAGTTTGACAGATAATAACGTCTGCAGCTGTATATCCCAAATTATAAGCTACTTTATAACTCCATCTTTTTAAACCCTTATAACGTGTAAAAACTGAAGTGCATTCACGCAATACAAGTTTAGATTTTATATATCCTATTCTTTTTAAAAAACCTAAATAAGCATTTAAATAGGAATGCGTACTAAATATGGTAAATCCTGCACGATATGGCCAAATTGCACTTACAAGACCTATAAACCCCATTAACAAACTCACATTTGATATATAGTGCTTTTTGTGAAGAGATGGAACGTTTAAAGCATTATCCTTTGATTTTTTTAAAAATATAATGGGCGATAGATTATGCCTGGCTGCCATTAATAACACGTTCTCTGCCCCATTCGCTTGGTCTGACATAGAAACGAATACCATCTTTGTATTTATAGCAGACATACTCAGAACTTTAAAAGATATTTTTTACTTTTTTAACCACTTTTTTTATAGGTGTTAACAAGCTGAAAACTCTGCGTTTACCATCAACAACAATTAAATTGCCAACAAAATTTATTGTATGCACCCCTTCATTATAGGGAGCTTTTGGTTTTATTTCAAAACAGTTTTGACACTGAAAGGCACTCTCACTAAGAAGAGTTATTTTGTTTATCATTATTGAACCACCATAACATTTACCAGGGTTTTGTGTAGGCATGTATAATTGATGGTTCACTATAAATAAAGTACCGGCAGATCTGCTCTCATTATATCCAACTACTATTGGATTTAATTTATGAGCCTTAAATTCATCTAACAAGGTATCGGCATAAAAAATGTGAAGCTCTCCGTACTTACCGGATAAGCTTGTAAACAACCAGTACTTGCCCTGATAATATATAATTGAACTATCAACAAAGGCGGCGCCTTCCTTTAAAATTTTAATTTTTTTGAAAATATAAGGCTTGTTTTTATCTACTTCATATAAAGCTATTTGTTGCATTTGCGAGGTTTCCGGAATACAGTAAACTTTACCGTTAGATTCAAATACATTGGGATAAGAAAGATGGATATTTTGTTCGCTTATTCCTTTAACTTTTTTTTTGTTTTTACACTGCAGGCCATCTGCTACAATAATTTGACCTTTTCCTTTCCAATATTTTAATTCTTCATAAAATAAATGCAAACGGTCATAAATATTTATGATAAAAGGATCTGCTTTGTAATCCGTTCGATCTTCGCAAAGCCAGGTAATTTCGTCCGTTAATTGTTGTGTCTCTATTAAATTTTCTGGAGATTGAACACTATGTCCAATATTCCATTTATCATAAAAAAAAAATTTTTCAAAGATTTTTAACCAGTCAATCATTCCCTACTATTTAAATAATTTCCCTAATGCTGATAAAATTTTAGCAGGCAGGGGTAAATAATCACTTTCTTGAATAAGTTTACCGCCAAAGCTATCTTTAAATCTATTTATTCCTAACAACGCTTCATCGCTTGTACCTTCCGCATAGCCTCCTAAGTCATAAATTTCATACCCTTCTTTTTTAAATAGACACATATCTTTAAAATGCAATAGTCTGTTAGCTCTCCCCACTATCGCTTTGCTTTCTGCATTGTTCATTTCTCTAAAAAGAGATGCCGAGTGAAACAGCCGAACCCTTTTTAGGTCCTTATCAGTAAGATAAGCATGCATAACTATATCTTGTTGATTATAAACTGCTTTAGTAATAAATATTACAGATTGGTATTTATAGAAATTCTGACCCAGGCTTGATAGCTGCTTAGTATTGGCAAAAAGGTTATAAAATATAACAAATTGGTTGATATCTGATTCTATATCCGTGGTAACACCTTCCCTTGCCGAGCGACGAATTTTATAAATAGTGCTTTGATCAAATTTGCCTGCAATACTCTCCTCTGATGCCGTTAAATCAATTATTTTTGTATAAAAAGACTTTCTTTGATATCCTGATATATCTTCACAGCATGTACTCTGTTTGTAAAAGCTATTCAGGCAATTTAATTTCATTGGTTTATTTGCAAACCATATAATACTTAAGGGCATTACTCCTAATGCATTTGCTTTAATCTGAATCATATAACTATTATTAAACTATCTGTAAAGAGTGTAACTTGTTTGACTTTTGATTTTTTAACCACTGCGTAAAAACTAACAACTTCCATATTTGCGAAGCCCTGTTCCATTTACCATCCATATGCTGCTGAATAATAGCTACCGTTCTTTCTACATTAATACCAGGAATATCCTTAAGCGCAGTTATTGACATTTCGTCAAGTACATACTGTTTTAATTCATGTTTCAACCAATTACTTAGTGGAAGCGTGAACCCAGCTTTAGGCCTTGCAAAAAATTGGCTGGGGACGTATTTATATAATATATCTTTTAATATCCGTTTTTGAACACCCTTATAAGATTTAAATTCATCTGGCAGATGTTGTGCAAATTCAACAATTCGATAGTCCATTAGTGGAGCCCTGGCCTCTACAGCAAATGCCATGAAAGCACGGTCTACTTTTGTATTGATATCTCCATTTAAATATGTTTTAATATCAAAAGCTGACATTTTTTGTAAAAGACTTCCTGATTTAGAGTTCCATACATTCATAAAGGGGACATCTAAGGCTTTTTCAGGTTCAGTTAACCATGAGTATTCTAATCCGCCAAACATCAATGCATAAAGTGTTTTTATATTTGTTTTGGCAACCCCCAAACCAAGCAGTTTATGTTGATAGTTTGGAGATAGTTGCATGACCGAGCTCACTATTTTTCTTATTGAGTGAGGATATTTATAAATATGGTTTACCATATTTATCCTTTTATATCGTGCGTACCCATAAAAACATTCATCTCCACCATCTCCACTTAAAGCTACTGTAACATGTTGCTTTGTATACTTACTTAACAACAATGATGGTATGGCACTAAAATCAGCAAATGGCTCGTCATAATATTCTCCAAAATTTTCAATCAAGCTAATACCATCATTAGGATTGCACTCAATAGTATGATGATCGGTTTTTAAATAACTGGCTATGTTACTTGCATATAAACTTTCGTCGAAACCTTTCTCATTGAATTTGATACAAAATGTTTTTACATGTTTGATATTTTTTGACGCAATGGCCGCGATTAACGACGAATCTATTCCGCCCGAAAGAAATACTCCTAATCTGACATCAGCACGCATTCGAATTTTAACCGAATTGATTAATAAGCGTTCAAGTTCATCTTTGGCATTTAGGTATCCTCCATCATAAACATTACTGTTTAATGTATCAATATCCCAGTATTTTCTACTACAAAACACTCCTGTTTTAAGATGATAATTAAAAGAATACCCTGCTTTAAGCTTTTTAATTTCTTTCCAGGCCGAACGTGGTTCTGGTATATATCCCCATACAAAGAATTCATTTATTGCTTGTTCATCTAAATTAACATTCTTACCAATGCTAATTTGTGATGGTTGACTGGCAAACTCAAAGTTTAAGCCGTTATGAGCGTAATACAATGGTTTTTTTCCTAACCTGTCCCTACCCCCAAAAAATATTTGCCTTTTTTTATCATAAATAACAAAGGCGAACATTCCATTAAAATGATTAACACAAAGCTCATCGTATTGAAGATATGCGGCAGCAAGTACTTCAGTATCAGATTCTGTAAAAAATGTATGCCCAAGTAGTTTTAACCTAGATCTGAGGGAGAGATAATTATATATTTCGCCATTAAACACAACTTTTAAATGCTTATAACTAAATGGCTGATCGGATCGTTTGTCAAGATCTACAATAGCTAACCGGTTATGACCTAACACAACAGATTCAATCCGTTCAAAATTAGATTGATCCGGGCCGCGGAAACCAACCCTGCCAAGTTTGGCTTTAACTATATCATCATCATAAAATGTAGTTGATCCATAAATACCACACATACCAACAGTATTAATTAGTTAACAGATTTTCGTATTGATGCCCAATG
This sequence comes from Mucilaginibacter sp., assembly GCA_028288315.1. GTDB lineage: Bacteria > Bacteroidota > Bacteroidia > Sphingobacteriales > Sphingobacteriaceae > Mucilaginibacter. The sequence goes on along the minus strand of JAQBNY010000075.1, from coordinate 32,834 downwards.
TTCTCTAAAGAAAACCGATGATATACATCTTCCTTAATTTTTTCATGTGACCACGAATGCGAACAAGCTAATAATATTTTATTTTTAAACGACTCGGCGTCATTTTGCTCTACAATATATCCGTTAAGTCCTTCCCGAATCAAATCCTCGGCACCTCCAACCCTGTAACAAACTATAGGTACCCCTACACTTAAGGATTCAAGCATCACATTCGGAAAACCTTCTGTAAAGGAGGTTAACACAAAAAGATCGTACTTTATAATTTGTGCTGGTACATTCTGAATTTCGCCAATAAAGGTGACCCTTTTACCTAACTTCAAATTGGCTGCCTCTGCCTTAAGGCTATTCATTAATGGCCCGTCTCCAATAACAGTTAATAAATAATGTTCAGGCAGTTTGCTAATTATTCTTAGCAATCTAACTACGCCCTTTTCCTTTGCTAGCCTGCATACTACAATCAACTTTTTGCACCCCGATCCATTATTTGTTTTTATAAGCGGCGAGGTAAGAACAGGATTTGATACTACTCTTAATCTAGCTTTATTAATACCGTACTGCGTTATAATAGAGTTTTGCATTTCTGTAGTTTGGCAAACTATATAGTTGAATTTTGAAAAAAATATTTTAGTAAATGAGTTATAAAAATTGCTTTTAAAATCATAAAAGCCTTTCATTTCTCCGGGGTTGTTTGATACCCTAGCAATTGCATTTGGTATTTTTAAAACCCAGGTTACTATTCCCAGTAATATATTAATGTTGTCTATTGTAGAAAAAACCGCGTAAGGCTTTTCAGCTTTTAATAGCTTATATAGTTTAAAAAAAGATCTGGAAGCCTTTATAGTTTTAAGATCAATAAATTTAATGCCATCTATATCAGTTGAGAAGCATCGTTCATTTGAATTCAAAAAAACAACAGACACGTTATAACCGGCATTATTAAAGTATTGGGCTAACAACCAATAAACACGTTCTGAGCCGCCCGCACCCAATGATCCTAAAATCAGAAATATTTTTTTTCCCATTTTTATAGATGTATTTAGCAATCATCACCTACAGGTGACTTTAAACTAATGTTATAGATATATTTTTGAGCCTTGCAGAATACTATAATATAGAAAGAGGGTTGGCCCATCTGCATTTAATAACCATCCGGTATGTGAAAGCGCATTAAATGATACAGCCAATAATGAAAATAGCAATGCAATTACAATGGCGTTAGATTTAAGTTTTATATGCTTAAAGGTAATCCAGTAAAGTTTATTTATCCTGTAATAAATAGCTCCTAATAGTCCTAATCCCAAAAAAGGGCCCAAATAAGTTAAAAACATTAAATACGCATTATGAGAACTTAAGCTATCCGGAAAAACTGGATTTCTGTAAGTAACGTCTTGCCAGTCTTTACCATAAAATACCAGCCCGAAAGGATAGTTAGAATAAATGGCTAAATTTTCAGAAGCAAGGGTAAGCCTGTTAAAGTCGTTTGCTTCCTTTGCCTGGTTTTTTGCCAAAATGTTATTTTTTTGATCGGCATTGTTTTTTAATGCATAAGTGTATATAAGAAATCCAGCTGCAAATGCGATGCCTATAACTAAAACACCTTTATACCAGTAATAAATGAATATGAATACGGTTATTGAGACTGCAAAGCTTACCAATGCGGACCGGTTCATTCCTAAATAGATAAAAGCGACACAAGCAAGAAAAACAATGAATATAATTAATAAGTTATACCGAAGTGTAATAGTTAATACTAAAATGAAAGCTGTAAAGGCCGCAACCTGGTAACCAAATGCAAATTGTGTAATTGCAAGGCCGGATGGGCTTTGTTTTATAGGTTCATCTAATAAAATACTTCTTATCGGATCTATAATACTTTGATAGCTATGATCCAATACCATTAAAATCATTGAAAAAAAAAGAAGGGCAAAAAATATTATTACAGTTAATTTAAATCGAAACTTGCTAAAACCTACAAAATAATTAAAGTAAAGAGTGCACATACCAATTGTAGTAATACATAAAAAAAGATATTTAAAATCGTTTTGCCCTATAAAATAATATAATATCAAGGCAATTGTAAATAATACTGTTTCTGTTCGATATGCAAACCGTTGTACTGGTACGTTATAAAAAAACATTAAAGGCAAACAAAAGATAACAGGTGCAGGTATCCGAAAAAAGCTTGTCATAAACAGCCCAAATGCAAGTGTGTATAAATACATAGCCATTAAAGAAATGACCAATAGATTTTTAAACAGCATAAATCAATGTTATTTATTTATAACCTTTTTCAACGTCTGGAATATGATCCTTAAATCTATCCATAGGTTGTGACGATCGATGTAATTTAGATTTTGTAGTATTTTTGTTGGAATTATCTCGTTAATGTATAAATATTCGGGGTTCTCAGATTTAGCCAATATTTCATTTTCATTATAATATAATATTGATGCCCAGTCTGTTATACCTGGTTTTATAAGCAGCACCCTTTGTTGTTGTTTGGTATAGGTTTCAACATATTTACGCACCTCTGGCCTTGGGCCAACAAAGCTCATATTTCCAATAAGTATGTTAAATAATTGAGGTAACTCATCTAATTTATACCTACGCAACCAGTAGCCAATATGAGTAATTCTATAATCGCGATAGCCTATTGTTAAAAGCCCAAGTTGTTCTGAGTGAACATACATTGTTCTGAATTTATATAGTAAAAATTCAATTCCATTACGGCCAATACGGCGTTGAACATAGAAGATATTTCCCCTTGAATCCAAACGAATAATGCAAGCAATTACAATAAACAAAGGCGTTAAACAGATTAAGCCGATTAATGCAAAACAAAAATCAAATACTCTTTTTTCAACCATGTTGGTACATATTAAAATCTATCAACTGTTTTTCAGCATCTAAGGTTAACTGTTCCATGGTAACATAGGTTAGTTGATTTTCAACAGCTATTATTACTGAATTTATAATAAATTGTACCTCTTCATCAATTAGTTGCGAGTATATTGGTAAAGATATTTCGCAAGAATAGTTCTTATAAGCTTTAGGATAATCATCAATATTATATCCTAAACTTTTAAAATAAGTTAACATGGGCATAGGTATAAAATGCACGTTAACAGCTACCCCGTTTGAAGTTATTTCATCAATAATATTATCACGTTGCTGTTCCGTTATACCTTTAATGCGAAGTGGAAATAAATGGTAGCTTGATTCACGGCCCCTGTCAATTAAGGTTGGCAATATAGCCCATGCTTTGTCTTTAAACCCTTTGCAATATTGTAAAGCTACGCCCTTACGTAAGGGTAATAACTTGTTTTGATATTTTCTTATCTGTGCTAATCCAATTGCCGCACAAATATCAGGCATGTTAATTTTAAGTCCTTGAAAAAGTATATCATACCGCCATCCGGCACCTAATGATTTTGATAAAGCATCTTTATTTTGGCCGTTTAAAGTATATATTTTCAAATATTTATACTCTTCTTCGACGTTAAAGTTATCAGGCAGGTTTAAACAAACACACCCTCCCTCCGCAGTTGTAATGTTTTTAACCGCATGAAAAGAAAAAATTGTGATATCACTTTTAATTGCAGACGGATGCCCGTAACTTTTTGCCCCAAGTGAATGGGCGGCATCTGCAATTAGCAATATTCTATTCAAATTTCTTTGTTTAATTGATTCTGAAATAAAAAGGCCGGATATTTCAGGGCTTTTTATAATTCTCATGAGTTTAGGATAATCACACGGCCATCCGGCAATATCAACAGCTATAATAGCCTTAGTTTTAGATGTTATTGCCTTTTTAACAGCTATTGTTGAAATGCAAAAATCATCATCAATATCAACCATTACAGGTGTGGCCCCACAATGTAAAACGGCTAAAGCTGTGGCGCAGTAAGTGTATGCTGGTATTATAACCTCATCACCGGCTTTTACACCATACCATTTAAGCATTAAAATTGCGCCAGACGTCCATGAATTTACACATATCGCCTTTTTAGAAGTAGTAAGCTTAACCACTTCCTTTTCAAGTTCTACTACTTTTGGGCCAGTAGTAATCCATTTAGAATTTAATGTGTCAGTAACTTCATCAATCACAGTTTGATCAATGTAAGGTGGTGAGAAAGGTATATTCATAAAATGGTAATTAGCTTGTTAAATTGATTTAGTGACCATCCCATAAAAACTTTTTGTTAAAAGCTTATATCTAAGTAGCTTAAAATTTGAGCAGAGCGGCTGCAAATTTTAGCTTATCACGCAATAAACGGCGATAAATAATTGCCTGTTCCTTTATACTGTCATACCAGGTATACTCTTTAAAGACAAGTGCATCTGTAGAAACAAAGTGCTTATAATATTTCACAATAAACTTTTCCAAATTATAAAACTCTCTGTCGGTACAAGTTTCAGGATGGTAATTAAATGTCCAGGTGTTTGCTTTTTTTTCGGCAACTTCAGAAAGCTGTGCAGGTATCCAATTAAACCCAAATCTTTTATATGGCATATTTAATAATCCATCACTGATGGTTTTTATATATGAATATTTTTTTAAAGCTATAAGTGTGTTAATATCAAATGTGTGTGCCGGTGCAATAAAGCAAGATGTAATTACTCCTTCCTGCTTAAATATTTCTGAAGCATGTTTAATTTTTGCTTCTTGTGCAATTAAAGGCAAACCCGCAAATTCAGACCTGTTATTCATTCGTAATAAGCCCGAATTGGTGCTCTGATAAAGATGTTCATAACCATGCATCCCTATTGTATACCCTTTTCGCTGAAGTTCCCTCACCAGTTGCCAATAGTTAGGGTTGTAATTTCCGCATTTAAGTAACTTCGGATCTACATTGTACGGTATTACCGCAATTATTGGCTTTATTCCAAAATCATCAAATAAATTAAAAAAGCGTTGCCATTTTGTTAGATTATTTGTTGGACATAGGTCGTCTAATCGTATTAGATATTGCACCATACCTGATGATTTTTCACAATGAAAGCAAACCTTTAAAATCTGATTATATTTCTAAGAGTTACACAAAACAAGGTTTTCCCATTTTTGTAAAATCTGCTGAGCGTTGTTGGTTGTATTGATATTTAGAGCATTTTTTCCAAGAAGATCCATCAAGTTCGGATTGGATATTAAATTACTTATTGCATTAGATAATGAAGCAATGGATAGAACATCAACTAATATACCGTTAAGGTTATTTATAATAATTTCAGCTGGACCAAACTCACAATTCATTGCCACGCAAGGGCACCCAAAACTCATGGCTTCAACAAGTGCATTAGGATACCCCTCGTTTCTTGATGGCAATACAAACAATTCGGCCTGGCTGTAAAAATCCTGCAAATTTGTTCTTGCTCCTACTAGTATCACCCTATCCCTTAGCCCCAAGTTATATATCTGACAAATTAAGTTGGCCCTTTCGTCTCCCTCACCTACTATAAGCAAATCAACATCTTGCAACTTTGCCATACTGAATGCACTTATAAGAATATCAAAACCTTTTACATACGTTAGCCGGCCAACACCTAATATAAATTTACGATAATGAACCTTTGTGTTTGTTGGTGGCTCAAATACATTAACAGCATTATTTATCTTACATATGTTATTAAGCTTATTAAATTTCTTATTTTCTCTAAGACATTGCTCAACTCCGCTTGCACTAACTACAATTGCGTTTGATCTTTTATAAAGCCTTGCTGCCAAATGATTATGAAAATAGCCAAATTTATTAATGCTCCGGTTAGGCGATGTGCGTTCTGATACAACATACGGTGTTCTGGTTAAGTTACAGGTTATACCCGCCCAGATATTGGCCGATGTAATAAAAGAAATACTGCATACAGGTTTTTCTTTTAGCAAATGCTTTAGGAGTTTAAAAAAAATTTGCGCTACATAATATACTCTAAACAATGGAGAATCTTTTTTACGATTAACGAGGAATAAAACCTGAACGCCGCATGTAATCTCATAAGCGGGCACACAGTTATTTAATGAAATTATTATTGACTCATAATCTAAAGTATTAAAATGATTTGCCAGTGATATCAACACCCGCTCTGCCCCACCACCCACTAACGAAGGAATAATAAAAAAGAGCTTTTTTTTCTGTTGCATGGAGCTTAGTTCTACCGTCAATTTTTAATAGTTTAACAAAAATTTAACTGTATTAAATGCTTTGCGCACTTGCTTATGTCGTAACTCAAACAATAAATAGCGTCTAATATATAACACAAGTAACTTTTTCTTTTGTAGTGCCGGATAGGTAAAATGGTTTATAATCAAGTTAAAATCGCTGATCATTCTTTCCATTCGTATTTGTGTGTTGATCATGCTCCAGATACCACCACTGTGGTTACGGTAACAGCTCATCACTTGCGGTATTACAAAAATTTTCCCTCCAGTATAATAAGTTGCAAACAACTTAAATATCTTATCACCTGCATAGCAGTTTCTAAACCACGATGTTGTAAATAATTGATGTATCCCAGGAGTGTTTCTGTACACTACTGTTGCTGTTTTAGTTTCTTCCTGCTTACCTGCCAGCAAATCAAAATAAGTATGTTCGAGGGGCATAGGCTTAGGATGAACGTACAATGTTTCTCCTCCTTCATTTATTACCCTGGTATAATGGCAACAAATTACGTAGTCGGGGTTATTCTCCAAAAAATCAACCTGTTTTTGTAATTTTATAGGGTCAGTCCAATAATCATCACCTTCACATAGAGCTATATATTTACCTGTGCAAAACTTAAGGCAATTCACTAAATTACTGTGTGTCCCCGAATTTTTTTCAGTCGAGATCAGCTTAATTTTGTCGGCATATTTATCTGAAAAGGTTTTTAATATATCTAAGGCTCCGTCATTTGAGCAATCATCGCCAACTATAATTTCAAAATGAAAATTTGTTTCCTGCATTAGAAAACTATTTATAGCCTGAGAGATAAATTTTTTATGGTTGTAAGTAATACAACAAATACTCACCGTTGGTATTAGATCTTCCATATAAACTTAATTATGCTGATATATGATCAAGTCCTGATTCAATTTGTTCAGCAATCAACACACTGAAATTTTTGGTTTTAGATTTCAAACTTTCTTTCAATAAAATCCTACATATAAAATCCAAATCTGACAGTGTAAGTGTATGATAAAGCGGAAGACACAAAATCCTGCTGGCAACAGAATCACAAACTGGCATTAATACATTATCAACATAAGGTAAAGCCGATAAGGATGGATAAAAATACCGGCGACTGTATACTTGTGAAAGCTCCAGGTTAGCCTTATTTGCATACATTAACTCTTCACTCTCAAATAAAATTGGGAAATAGGCATGATTATAGTCAGTATAACCCTGAAGCACCTGAAACTTCACTCCTAATCTATTCAACCGAATTAAATAATGTTGGTATAAATATTTTCTTTTTTGAAGTATCTCATCAACATGTTTCAAATTACATAAACCCATTGCAGCATGCAATTCACAGTTTTTAGCATTAATTCCTAATTCAGAAAATGTATCTGTTCCTGAATATCCAAAATTTCTCATGACTGCCATTTTTCTAAGTAATTCCGGATCCTTTGTAATAACAGCACCGCCTTCAACGGTATGAAATAGTTTAGTAGCATGAAAGCTTGTAGTACTTATATCGCCAAATTCAAATATTGACCTGTTTTTGTACCTGGTTCCAAAACAGTGAGCTGCATCGTATATAACTTTCAAATTGTATTTGTCTGCAATGTGCTTTATCGCATCAATATCACAAGGATTACCAAATACATGTGTTGCAATTATACCGGAGGTTTGAGGTGTTATTGCAGCTTCGATTTTTGTTGTATCTATGTTGTATGTATTGGGGTTAATATCAACAAACACAGGTTTGCACCCTTGCCATACTATACTGCTTGTAGTAGCAACAAAAGAAAACGGCGTTGTTATAATTTCTCCAGTTAAGTCAAGTGCCTTAATAGCTAACTGCAGCGCTACTGTGCCATTAGTTACGTATAACAAATGATTTAACGATAAGTATTCTTTTAACTTTAGTTCTAATGTATTTACCAGAGGGCCATTATTTGTTAACCATTGCCGTTCCCAAATATTTTTCACATAACTTTTAAATTCTTTTTCTGCCGGCAGATAAGGTTTAGTTACTGGAATCATTTCTTTAGAATTAATTGGTTAAAATCTTTTATTGCAGAAATTTTAAAAAATGAGCTAAAAGCATAGTATAACAGTATAAAACTGATACTTGTTAAACTCATCTTTAGAATTTCGGATACTAAAACATGATCTAAATATTGTTCAAGTAAATAACAGCATATCCCTAAGGTACCGGCTAGGGTAAAGGTTGGCAAAATGTCTTTAATTTGTTCTTGAACAGGGTAAGAAATTAGTTTACCACTATATATTGAGTTGATATAATACGCGATAAAATTGAAGAACAATTGAAAATATAGTAATCCGTACATGCCAAATTGGATAACTATCAGCACTATTGTTATGCAAAGTATTTTCTTAATTATTTCTAATTTAAGGAACAAGGTACTTTTACCCAGTACTTTTAAAATGTTAAGATTATAAGCATGTAGCGGGTACATAATACCACTAATACATAGTATTTTAAAATATGGCACTGCTGGCAGCCATTTATCAGTAAGTAAAAATTTAAACAATGGTTCGGCTATAACAGATAGTAGAACCAATACAGGAGCATTCCAGAAAAGCACTTGTTGAATTAATCTCTTGTAAACATTTTTAAGTTGTTTAGTATCTTCAGAAATTTCGGCAAACATAGGATAAGCCACTTTATTAATTGCTGCTGAAATATTGCTTATAGGAAACTGACTTAAAGATTCGGCTCTGGAATAAAATCCAAGCTGGCTTGTAGAGAAATATTTGCCAATTACAATAAGGTAAAAATTCTGGTATATGGTATCTAATAAATTAGATATGGTCATTTTGTATCCAAAATAAAAGTGACTTTTAAAACATTTTATATCAAATAATAATGCAGGCCGCCAACTTGAATAAAGCCAATGCATAGCTGTAGATAAGAAGGATGTAAGCAAACTCATCCAAACGAGGCTCCAAACACCATAACCCATTTTTGCTAAAACAATTCCTAAAATGCCGCCACCTATAGTTGATGGAACTTGTATGTTGGTTTGTATTCTAAACTTAAGATCTTTTATCAAAAGAGTACTTTGTACACCAAAAAAAGCATTTATAACTAAGATGGTACCATAAACACGTATTATAGCTATTAACTGAGGTTGATGATAAAACAATGCTACAAGCGGAGCTGAAAAAAATAACATTATATATAATATTGCACTACCTGCAATATTGAAATAAAAAATAGTAGAGTAATCCCGCTGATTGGGATTGGTCGTTCTTATTAAAGAGGATGTTAAACCACTATCTAACAGGGTATTGCTTACGGCAATAAATAAAGACAGCATTGCAATTAACCCAAATTGCGAAGGCTCAAGTAGTCTTGCTAAGAAAATTGATATTGCAAAACTTACCAGTTTTGAACTTAATTGTTGCCAAATAGACCACAATAAAGCCGAAACAGCTTTTTCTTTAAAGTTCATGTATTATTAAAGGCGTGCATCCACAACATCATCAGAAAGACAAGATTTCAAATCATATACAACGGTGTTGGATTTACAAAGAGCTTTAAAGTCCATGTCTTTAAACTGATCATGAGCTACTGCTAATAAAACGCCATCATATGTTCTGCCTTTCGATTCCCCATTTTCGCATATAATCTTGTAAACTTTTTTTGCGTGATCGGCATTGGCCCAGGGGTCATGAATATGAACCTTAACCTTATATTCTTCCAGGCGCTTAATTACGTCAATAACACGTGTATTACGTACATCCGGGCAATTTTCTTTAAAAGTAAAGCCTAATATTAATACTTCGGCATTAGCAAGATCAGTGCCCTTACAAATCATTCTTTTTATTAACTGATCTGCTACGTATGCCCCCATCCTATCGTTTATTCTCCGGCCAGCCAAAATAATTTCAGGATGATAGCCAACCTCCTGTGCTTTTTGCGCCAGGTAATATGGATCTACTCCTATGCAATGCCCACCTACAAGCCCCGGCCGAAAGTCTAAAAAATTCCATTTTGTACCAGCCGCCTCTAATACCTGGTTTGTATCGATATTGAGTATATTAAATATCATCGCCAATTCATTCACAAAAGCGATATTTATATCGCGCTGAGCATTTTCAATCACTTTTGCAGCTTCAGCTACTTTGATTGAAGCGGCTTTAAATGTACCTGCAGTTATAATTGATCTATATAGTTTATCAATAATCTCTGCAGCATCAGGAGTAGAGCCCGATGTGATCTTTCTGATTTTTGTTACAGTATGTGTTTTATCACCTGGATTTATTCTTTCCGGAGAGTAACCCGCAAAAAAATCAATATTGAAACGCAAATTTGAAGCACTTTCAAGTACCGGTACACATTCATCCTCGGTAACTCCCGGATAAACCGTTGATTCATAAATAACTATATCACCTTTTTTTAGAACCTCACCCAACATTAAACTTGCATTTTTCAATGGGGTTAGATCTGGCCGGTTATTTTTATCAACAGGTGTAGGCACCGTTACAATATATATAGAGCATGATCGCAAATTTTCTAGCTCCTGAGTAAAAAACAGTCCGACAGGAGTTGTACAAACAGGGGTTATAACCGCATTTAGTTCATCCTTGCTAACTTCAAGTGTATGATCAATACCTGATCTGAGCTGATCAATTCTTTGTTGGTTAACATCAAATCCTATTACCTTATATTTTTTGGCAAATTCAACGGCCAGTGGTAATCCAACATATCCAAGGCCAATAATTCCAATTCTATAATTGTTTTGAGGCGCTTTCATTGTTTTGATTTAAATTTTGTATAGCAACATTCTGAACAAGGATACGTGTTACTAAAGCACAATTAATGCTGTCAAAAATCATAAGTACGTTCTTACCTTGTAATTGTATAATTTTACCAAGCTGATCTGTAAAAATGCCTTGCTTGATGCGAACCTTATCGCCAACAGATATGGTTTGCAGATCTATAATTTCAACATCATTATAAGTAGCCAAATTGGCTTTAACCTGCTCAATAATGCTATCGCGTACAACGGCTGGCTTACCCATGAAATAAACAAAACCTAAAACGCCCGATATATATAGTACATTTGATTGTTCTCGTAAAGTAACGTGCACAAAAATGTACGAATTAAATAATGGGAGACTCACCTTTTTTTTTCGATCAGCCCATTGGTTTTCAACTATTCTTAATGGACAGTAAGATTCAATTCCTTGCTGTTTTAACATTTGATCAACCTTTTTCTCCCATCGGGGTCGGGTGTAAATTACAAGCCACTTTTTCTCCTGTAAAAAAATAGGATTTTCCATATGGATGTGAATTATTTGATAGAGGCGTATAAAGCTTCGCCAAATCACTTACATGATAATTTTATTATTGATAGATAATGAGGAATCGCTAATTGTTATAAATATCTGTTAGCAACTTTTAACTTTAATATATCATGTCAATAGTGTATAGCTTCGCCATACCACTTACGTGGTTATTTTTTCACACTTTTTTATTGATTATTAGTACAGAAAGACAAAAAACCTACGTATTAACTACTTGATCAGTATAATAACCATATGAACCATAAGCATAAGCCGGACGGTTCTCTGGTTTAGCATCGTTAATAACCACCATAAGGTTTTTTAATTTATCATTCTCATAAATGTCCTTAAGTATGTCTAACTGTTTGTTGTCTGTATAATTATATCTAACTAAATAAATGCTCAGGTCTGCGTATTTAGCCAAACTAAACGCATCTGCAACCGCTCCGACAGGAGAAGTATCTACAATTATGTAATCAAAATTATTTTTCAATAAATCAAACATAAAATTTACACGTTTGCTGGCTAGCAGTTCTGCAGGATCTTCAGGTGTTGACCCACACCCCAGTATATATAAATTAGATGATTTTGGGTAGGGTTGAATGCTTAACATAAATTCATCAATATCTCCTTGCAAAAACTCCGCAATACCTGTTTTTTGTTTTATATCCAGCTTTTTTAACATATCTGGCTTTCGTAAATCAAATTCAAGTATTATTACTTTCTTATTCAACATAGCTAATGTCAATCCCAGGTTTATACTGAAAAATGTTTTTCCTTCTCCCTGCATACATGATGTAATTAACATTACCTTATTGGGCTGGCCTTTATTTAGCATGCCCAGGTTGGTTCGGATATATCTAAATAGTTCGGAAATTGTTGACTTGCTTCCTTTACTCATCACAACGGTACTTTTAATATCATTGTGGCTTAACTCTCCCAAAATTTTGAGACCCGGGATATCTTTTAAGGATGATATATCTTTTACTTTTAAGGTTAGGCTTTTGCCGGTATAAATGAAAAATATTGGGATTACAAGCCCTAATATGCTACCACATAAATACACTAACTCATGCTTAGGGGATTCTGGCAACGGATTATAAGCAGGCTTATCTATCACTTGTGATGCGGGTACCGTTGCCAATAACGATAATTCTGTTTCTTCTTTCTTTTGTAGAAAATATTGATACAGGTTGGTTTTAACATTTTGTTCACGCCCGCGTTGCAAAAGCCCTCGTTCTAATGTTGGTGCTAAACGTATTTTAGATTTGTAATTAGCTGAATTAGACCTAAGATGGTTGTTTTCTATTTGAATTCCTTTTTTAATGTTGGTTAAATTTTCGATTATATTAAAGCGTATACCTGTTATTTGGTTGGTTAAATTTTGCACTAACTGATTACTAAGATTAGCACTGTGCAACATCCTATCCCTTTCTAATTGCAGATCATTAAATTTGTTTATCAATGAAATAAGTACAGGATCTTTTAAATTCATAGTACTGGGCACCACATTAAATTGGTTTTTTGGTGTTCTTAAATAAGCGAGGATAGAATTTACACTACCTAATTGTACATCTGATTCTTCTATGAGTTTGTTGTATTCGGCAGATTTTGTCAAATTTATTTGCGTACCGGCACCTACATCGATGGCACTATTTTGTTGCTTATAGACTTCAATATCGCCTTCAGCATATGAAAGTTCATTTTCTATCGATTTTAAGCGCTTATCCAAAAATTGGATAGTGCTAATTGCCAAGCTATTCTTTTTTTGTAAACCTTCCCCGTTATAGATATCAATAATATTATTCATTATATCTATTCCCCGCATTGGTATGGCATCCATCATGCTTAAGGTGAGTGTGTTAGATTCTTTTATAACCGGTGTAATTTTTAATTTACCTGCACTATAAGATAAAGCCATATCGTACAGGTCTTGAAATTTCACATTTAACGTTTTATGATTTTTAGCAAATGATGGCCCTTTAAATACTCTAATTGTATAACCAGGGAGGCTAACAAGCTGGCCAAACCTGTATTTATATTTTTTGATGTCATCGGTAAGGATAAACGTTGAATCAGATACACTTTGTAACTGGATGTCCTTAACATATGCCATTGCTCCTAATTTTACAACCGACACTGTTAATGGCAGACTTTTACCATAAAGCTCGGTTGTTTTAAAAAAGGTTTGATACGTATAAGCAATCTCAAGATTGAGCTTTTTTAACGCTTTATAAATTAAATCTCTTGAGCGTAAAATTTCAATTTCATTATCTACTGTTTTAACTTCATGAAACATGTTTAAATCACTAAATGCAGTTGCTTTTAGTATTCCATCACCTTTCTTGTCATCTGGTATTAATAATGTGCTGTTGATATTGTATTGAGGGGTTGCACAACTAAGATAAAACCAGGCTGTAAAAAAACTAATTAACAAAGCAGCTACAAACCAATACCATTTTTTTAAATATGGTATGATAACATCTCTGTAATCATTAATTTTTGTTTCTGGTTTAAACAAACGATCTTCGTTCATATCTCTTAATTTAGCATTATGCTTACTTAAATTACCTTTTTAACAGTACTGCGGCCAATACTGCAGCTGCAGAAATTGAAGCAATAATAATGGGTAGTATACGCGTGTTTTGGCTATATTCAAATGCTTTTGCCCTGTCTGGCTCTACATAAACTATATCATTTTGCTTTAGGTAGAAATAAGGCGAAGTAATAGTTTCCTGTTTGTTAAGGTTTAATCTTTTCATTGTTTTACTGCCATTTTCATTTCTAATTACAAGCACATTTTCTCTTTTTCCGTAAACTGTCATATCTCCTGCCAGGCCCAAAGCTTCAAGCAAATTAATTTTATCATCAGGTATGTTAAAATTCGATGGTTTGTTAACTTCGCCTATAACTGTAATTTTAAAATTCAAAAGCTTAACATCCACTACCGGTTTTATTATTTGTTTACTTAACTCTGTTAAAATGCCTATCCTGGCCCTCTCTATAGTTAAACCTTTCACCTTATAATTTCCAATTAGTGGTAATTGTATAATGCCATCTTTATTCACTTTGTAACCAACCTTTTGAGTTGAAGGATCAGCTGATGCGTTTATGTTTCCAGAAAACAACCGATTGGATTCTGGGTTCAAGCTATTTACTGTAACACTTAAAATGTCATTCTCGTCAATTATTATATCCTGTTTTAGGGTATCGGTAATAATAGATGAACTTGTCATATCACTGAAATATACCAGGTCGCGTTTTGGGGCGCAGCCGGTAAATAATATAAAAAGCAAAAGCAAGTAAGGATAATATCTCGCAATAATTATCTGTTTAGGTATAATCATTATAGTTTAAATTGGTTATAACAAATATATTTAATTGGCCTCCAAATAAATATATTTTTCATATATGGATATTAAACTGTAAAAAATCCCATCCAATTATACTAATAGTGTAAACCAGTTATAAAAAAGTTTACATAATCTGTAAATAATGTGTATAAATAAGCTCTATTTATAAAAAAATTATGTGGTTTCAGCCACCCTGCATTTTTATATCACTGCAACTGGTTTATTTTTCAGAAAGAGTAAACATTTGATTAAGGCTACTCTTGCTACAGCTTTTTAAGTATAATATTGGCTTTGGTAAACTGGCCTGCCTTAATTAAGCTATAGAAGGTTTATGATTAGAGGTTTATATAATTGCATACAGTTAATACTTATTTAGTTACCACAATTAACTTGTTTTTATAGTATCAGGCTATCTATTAAAAAAGCCTCAATAAAGAATTCTTAATCCAATTGGAGTACTTAAAAAAGAAGTTATATTAAGTAACTTTTTCACAACAAAATTTAATTTTATTCGTAATAAGATAATAAAATTATCTATAGCCGAATAAAATTATTATGTATCTCGTTATTTTATCAATTGCTATTTTAGGAATTTCGTATATAACATCAATTTTACTTAGCCTTAAAAAGAATAGTAAAATAAACGTACCTATAGTAAATTTAAAAGAGGTTGATCCTATATATTCATATAGAAATGCTTTATTAAAAATTCTTCAAATAGAATCTGAACTTGAAGCTACTGTTATATCTATGGATTATTATAGTACAAACAGATATACTCCCTTTAGCCCCATTGAAACAGTATATATAAAACAAGAAATTGAACAAAAACTAAAACAATTAATATCTGATTATGAACAAGGAACATGTTCACTATTTGATTTTAATTTTCAATTAGAAAGCATTCTTAAGCAAATAGATATTTTAGCTTATAGGATGGTAGCTTAGCGGTAATAATTTCACAATATTCTTGCGCCAGCCTTATGTACATCTCCTTTTAGGCAACGACTTTTTCTGTCCCCCATTCAGGCTCTTAACCAAACAGGTAATATATCAATTTATTATGGATGGGTTTTCAGAACTCATACAATAGCCGCATTTAGTGTTGTGAAACTATCCGGTATGGATACTATAAAAATTCAAGTTTTCACTTAATAATAACCCTGAAAAAAGATATTATATTATTTCTCAAACATTTAAAATACAACCTATAGGAATAATTATAGAGTATGGTTATTTTATTGGATGTTAAATAGCAAAATCAATAAATAAATTAAACTATTAGTGCAATGCTTCCGTAAAAGAGATTATTACTACTGCGATAATCTGTATGAACAAGAAAAATTATGGTATAATATCCTATTATGATTTTTTACCCAATCAACGGCAAGTCTGTATCATTTTAATTTTATCAATAAGCTGTATTTTTTTTATAGCGCTGGGAATAAACAAAACAGCAGGGCATCAAAAAAACTATAATTTAAATACAGAGCAAACAAATAATACATCTTCACTTCAATATATTCCGACTGTTTGCGGGTCTCACACACCTGTTCCGGTTTGCGACGCAGCCAGCAAGTTATTAACTGCCGACCCTGGCCAGTCCAATTATCTCTGGAGCACAGGTTCAACTTTGCCTTCTATCACAGTAACTTCATCTGGTACTTACTGGTGGGAAACCATTGACATGGCAAATAACCAGGTACTAAATGGCAACTTATCCCGCTATCCTCCCAAAGCTATTCATTACACCTTTATAAAAAACCCATCACAATTTAAAATTTTGATCTCATGAAAAAAACGTTTATCTTATTACAAGCATCAATTATTGTTTTGATGTTAACATTTATCAGCCTCAAGGCTTCGGCACAAGCTTTCGATACCCCCAGCGATGCCTATCCGGCTACAGCTGCACCTGCTACCGCTGGTGCAGTAGGTAAGATTATATGTGCAGGTGGTACCATTAGCTTATCAGCCACCACGCCGAATGCCACTTCTACCTATGTATGGAGGAAAAAAAATAGTTCCGGTACCATGGTGGTGGTTTTAGGTCCCGGTGCTGCAGGGGCTAACACTACTTACTCAGAAACACCTTCAGCGGCGGGCTATTACACTTATACTGTTGAAGAGATAAATAGTAACACTTGTTCTACAATATCAAACCCTATTACTGTGTTTGTTCTTCCTCCTTTAGCACCAGTAATTGCCGGCCAATCTAATGTCTGCGCAAGCAATCAAAGTACAACTCCATTAACAATAACAGGATTGGATGGGAATTTTCAATATAACTACCAATGGACAAGAGATGGTATAGATATTCCTAGCGCTACCTTAGCTACTTATACAGTAAGTGAATCAACAGCTACAGCTACAGTTAATTTTGCTGTTAAAGTTAACTATGTCTTCAATACAAGCTGTACAAAAACATCTGCTAATAAAGCCATAGCAGTAATTGCGCTGCCTACACCTACTATAACCATTAATTAAATGGTTTGTATATAATGGTTATGTAAATGAGATTAAGCGACACAGGACAGGCATATACTAACTGTTATTTAAGCATGTTATTGTTTTTTACAATAACATGCTTAATCCTGTTTCCGTGTGGCGCTTTAGGACAAACCAAGGTGTTATCTATTATCCGTGGTGAGTCTATTACCATACATGCAAATACATCAATCACGGCTGCGGGTTACCAGTGGTATAAAGATGGCCAGCCCATACCCGGGGCCATATACCCGGCTTATACTATTACTCAGGGAGGTATATATACGGTACGTGCTTTAAATGCGGAAGCCTGCTCGTCAGATCCTTCAACTGCAATTGAGGTACATGTGTTAGACCTAATTACAGATATGATGATTACCAAACAGTCAGAAAGCAGGGATGTGCAGGTAGGGGAACCATTTGAATATTTGTTAACTGTTGCAAACAAAGGTCCAATTAGAGCAACTAAGGTGCAGGTAAATGATGCCTTGCCCGATAATCTTGAATACATTTCGGTAAAGAGTGCATCTGCAGGTAGCGCTAATTATGACATTACCAGTAGGGTACTTACCTGGAAGATTGACCATGTTGACTTGAATGCTACTGCTAAGTTAAACCTGCTTGTTAAAGCAACAGATGATGGGCCTGTAACAAATACTGCAATGGTACATGCGTTTGAAACTGATCCTAACCCCGCTAATAACACCTCCTCTGATACAAAAGTGATAAAGGGTTTACGTGTTCCGAATGTTTTTACGCCTAACGGTGATGGTAAAAACGACACATTTGTGATACCGGATTTAGCCAATTATGCAAGTAATGAAATTATAATTATCAATCGCTGGGGAAATAGCGTGTATCAGAAAACAAACTATAACAACGAATGGACTGGTGAGGGATTGAACGAAGGTACATACTTCTATTTACTTAAAGTAAAAAGCCATAAAGGTAACTGGGATACATATAAAGGGTATATAACCCTACTAAGGTCAAAGCGAAGTTAAGATTGAAAAGGATTAAAAGTGGAAAAGTTAAAAGATCAAAAAAGAGTGTTACAATTTATTAACATAAAAGCCTGTTGGCTTACTACTTTTTTGTTGTTTATAGGTTTTATTGCCAATGCACAGCAGGATGCGCAGTTTAGCCAATATGTTTTTAACGGCTTATATATAAATCCTGCTTACGCGGGTTATAAGCAAGATCTCTATTTAAATGCTTTTTATCGCTCACAATGGACAGGGCTTCAAGGCGCTCCACAAACCTCGTCCTTAGCTTTGGACGGCGCCGTGAATGATAATAAAGTAGGCCTTGGCCTTTTACTGTCACGGGATATTATTGGTGCTCAAAGTGCTTTGGCGGTTTATGGTAATTATGCGTATCGTTTACAAATGGGTTCTAACGAAAATAGTAGATTAGCTTTTGGTTTAGGGGCAGGTTTTATTCAAAACGGGCTTGACGGTACAAAGCTTAATCCTGTACAAGGCGATGATAGTTATATTCCTCCAGGTTATCAAAGTACCATTCTTCCAGATGCCAGAGCAGGAGCTTTATACACAAGTGAACGGTTTTTCGTCGGTTTTTCTGCAGACAACCTGGTTGCCCATATATTAGCCAAGAAACAAGACAAATCTATACAGGTGCCAGTGCCCGTGCCGCATTTTTATTTTACTGCAGGAGCGCTATACACACTTAATGATGAGGTTAAAATAAGACCATCCTTTTTGATAAAAGATGACCGGGGTGGGCCCACCAGCTTAGATCTGAACGTGTTTATGCTCTTAAATGAAAGAATATGGGTAGGCGGAACCTACCGTACAGCGGTCTCTTTGTATGGTAAGCCTAATTTGCAAAGTGGTCTTCAAAAGTCAAGTGCTTTTGTTGGGCTAATAGAATTTTTTGCGACAGAAAAGTTAAGGATAGGCTACGCATTTGATTACTCATTAGCTCCAATAGCTAATTACAGCTACGGTTCGCATGAAATATCAATAGGCATCTACCTTAACAGAAGTAAGGAATACCCTACATCTAACAAATGTTATTTTTAGGATGCACTCCTTGCACGGATCATTTTTACACATTATTGATTATTTAATGTGCACTTGTATAAAGCTGCATCCACGCCGTTAAGCATTAGCCTTATACCATTTTTCAACTCAATTGTATTGCCCTGCAATAACTCTTTCACTTGAATAATTTTTGATACATCAATACCTAAACGTTGGGATGGCATAAAAAATGCTTTCTTGTCTTTGGAATAATTGACAACAGCTACATAAAAATTGTTGCCTATCTTTTTAGTAAATACCTCCGATGCGCCGGTACCTGTATTTCCTTCAAGGGGCCTGAATGCTTTCCCATTTTTTACCAGCGCAATTAATTCAGCATCCTGGAAGAACTTTTTTATACGGGCAGACCATTGGCCGTTTATTGTAAAGTCATCACCGGATATCCATGTGCCGGTAACTAATGCCGATAACAGACGGGCCCGGTTGGCTCCCATTGTTTCATCAGCAAAAACCACGTGGTCGGCATCAATGTAATTATATAAATTAGATTGCCACCAGCCGTAGCTTACACTATTCAGCGTATATTGTGTATGATCTATTGTCTTAAAAGCATCACAGGCAATACGTCTCATATGTACGTACCTGCCTGTTGCCAAACTGGGTGATATAGCAGCGTATACCAACATTTGACCGCCAAGCTGATCTATTAGGTACTCCATCCCCTTTCTGTAAGCCTGCATACCCGTTGTTACCGTGGTATCATAGAACTTGTTACTTTCAATAGCGGCATGCCCTAAAAAATCTATCTTGATCATTTTAAAACCACAAGCTTTAAGTTTGCCTATTACAAAAGTTATGCGCTGTTTGGTTCCGGGATGAGTTGGATCTATTGCCCTTGCGCCATCAAGATCATGATAACCGTTACCTGTTTTAGTCCATAGTTGGCCAAACTTATAATTACTGCCATCAACATTCCTGTTTGGCCCGCCGGCGTGCCCCCAGTCGGTAAATGGCGCCCAGTAAACACCAGGCTCAAGTCCTTTAGCTTTACAATAATCTGCAACTTGTTTAAGCTTGCTATAATCCCCATTTGAAACAAGGTTGTCCCAATACGAATCCAAATCAATATAAGCCGTATTACCGGTTCGGAATTCGGGGATACTATCAGCAAAAAAATCGGCTGTTTTTATGACCTTATCATAAGATAGTTTCCCTTGTATCACCCCCCAGCTGTTCCAGCCTACCGGAGTAGGTTTGGTCCAGTTAAAAATGTACGGAGGCTCGGTAATCCTGTTAATCTTGCCATATTCTTCCATGCCTATACGCCAATCGCTAAAGTAACCAACAAATATCTTAGGCGATTTAATTACATTACCGCTTATTGAGCCATGTTCAATTTTGTCGCGGGTTACCGCTTCGGCTGTATATCCACCCCATACTGCAATTTGGTTTGCTACCGAATGCGGTTCTATATCCACACCTGTCTTCCATACTTCGTGCTCTACTGAACCGGCTACTACACCTGCCCTGCTTTGGTTTGAAAAAACGGCTCCTACTTCTGAGCTTATACCTGTTATACCTGTAAATGGCTTTGAATTATAACTAATAAAAGTATCGTTATCAAAAGGCACAAATAATGACCGAACATCCTTACCCGCAATTGAGCTTAACTGCCCCGTAAATGGCGACATGTAATTACTTTTAAGCGAAGTCCCGATAAGCGATAACTCCGATAGAAAATAATCTTTCCCGGCATATGTATAAAATACCTGTTTCATTTGCGGCAGTCCTTTAGCTATTAACAACACAGTATGCTTAAACCCTTTACCAATGCCATCTTTTATAACAACTTTGCTATACTTTCTTACCTGGTAATCTTTTGAGGTGATGGTATCAGTATTTACCTTTGCTGAAGAGTATATATTTAAAAAAATACTGCGGCCATTCCTGGATACGTTGAATGTCCCCGTTTTTAAGTTGTAATCTATCCTTCCGTTTTGCCCAAAAGGAATATTAACAACATCACCATTTAATGGCTTAGTACCTGCATTGGCCTGAAATACAAAAACAAACGGAAACAAGATACTGGTTAAATACCGGATATAAGTTTTAAGCATTTATTTAACTACTAAGAATTTATGATTTTACAGTACTGAAGGTTTTTAATTGTCCATTGATCTTTACCTTCACTTTTCGAGTGTTGGAAGAAATTATCCGGCAATTAATCACTTTCCCATTTTTCCAGCTAAAATCTACCGTATAATTCCCCCTGGCTCTCATCCCTTTTACTTCACCTGTTGCTTTCCAATTATCCGGCAAAGCAGGCAATAATTCAATAAAACCGGCATGGCTTTGTATAAGCATTTCGGCAATACCCGCAGTGGTACCAAAATTACCGTCAATTTGAAATGGCGGCCCTGCCGATAATAAATTCGGATAAATACCACCGCCGGCTCCATAGTTAATATTGGTTTTAAGCGTAGGTTTCATTATCTCGGTAAATAGTTTGTAAGCACGATTGCCGTCATGCAGGCGCGCCCAAAACAATAATTTATATGCGATGGACCAGCTTGGGCCATCGTCTCCCCTAACCTCAAGCGTTTTCTTACATGCCTCGGCCAATGCCGGGGTAGCTTCCGGCGTAATCAATGATGCCGGGTATAAGCCGTATAAATGTGATATATGCCTGTGTTGTGGCTCGGTTTCTTTGTAATCTTCCAGCCATTCCATCAGGCGGCCATCTTTACTTACCTGGCCTACCGGTGGCAATTGTTTTAGTTTAGCAGTAAGATCTTTCCTTAAATCTTCGTCTTTACCTAAAAGCTTGGCAGCTGTTATTACATTATTGAACAGCTCCCTTATTATCTGATTATCAATAGTGGGCCCAACGCATATACTGGCGGTTTTTCCATTGGGTAGATAAAAACTATTTTCTGGCGATGAGGACGGCGATGTTACCAGCCAGCCCGTTTTGTCATCATGATTAAGCATACTGCTATAAAACTGGGCAGAACCCTTTAAGATTGGGTAAATATTGCGCAGGTATTCTTTATCTTCGGTAAATGCATAGTGCTCCCACAAATTATTACACAACCAGCCCGACCCGGATTTGGTAACACCCCATGAGGCGCTTTCGCCTGGCTCTGTAAAGCCCCATACATTAGTTATAACGTGCGCTACCCAACCATTGGCATTGTAATACGCTTTTGCCGTACGTTCCCCTGGCTTTACCATTCCCTTTACCAGCTCAGCTAAGGGCAAATTGAGTTCTGATAAATTAGATACCTCAACCGGCCAATGGTTCATTTGAACGTTAACATCCAAATGATAATCTCCGTTCCAAGGTGTTTGTATTTGATTAGCCCATAAGCCCTGCAAGTTTGGCGGTAATAAGCCTACACGTGTACTGCTTATGCTTAAATATCGCCCAAACTGATAAAATAGTATAGGCAGGAATTTATCGGCATTAGGGTTTTTATGGAAACTGATCAGCCTTTTATCAGTTGGTTCCTCAGCAGCATTATCCTCACCTAATGCTACAGACACCCTCTTGAATAGCTTTTGATATTGAGAAATATGTTGCACCCTTTCCTGCGCGTAAGTGGTTGCTAAAGCAGCGTTAAGTGCTACATCTACATTCTTCTTAAAATCTGCGCCTTTAAAATTTGTACCTGCTGAGATGTAAATAATAACCTCTGTGGCATTTTTAACAACTAACTTGTTATCATCATGGCTTAAGCTGCCGCCTTTTAACCGGGTTTTTAATTTAGTTAAATATTGCATTCCACCATCTGCAGTACCACTACTTAGCTGACCATACATTTGAAGCTCGCCATTCTTTTCAATAGTTACTGATTTTTCCGGGCGGGATAATGCAATACTTAAATTTAATTGCCCGGGTTTATCGGCTGAAATTTTAATGATACTGACATCATTGCCAAAGCTGGTAAAATATTCGCGTTTATAAGTAACGCCATCAACAACATATGTACAGTTGGCAATTGCGTTTTCCAATGATAATTCCCGCTTGTAGTTGGTAGGATTCCCTGCTTTCTCCGTGTTTGAGTAATTGAACTTAATATTCAGATCGCCCAAAACCTGGTAACAGCCAAAGGGCACCCCTCCAGATCCTATTCCTTTACAAATGAAGTTTTTATCAACCAATTTCTGAGCTTCATCGTTCTTTCCTTCGGCAAGGAGTCTTCGTATCTCGGGCAGACTTTTATAGGCTTCGTAGTTGTTTGCATCTTGCGGCGCACCAGACCAAAGAGTAATATCATTTAACACAATGTGCTCTTCATTTATACCCCCATCAGGCATCATACCCAAACGGCCATTTCCTAAGGGCAATGTCTCTTCCCACTGGGATGCCGGTTTATCATACCACAGTTTTAGTGGTTTGTTTTGCGCATGAGCATTGGTATTTACAAAGCAAGCAAGGATAAATAGGTATAAGTATCTTTTCATGATCTAAGCTTTTGGACTGTAAATATCCCGGATATCGGTTATATTAACAGTTGCATTAATAATTGGTTAATTAAAAATATAAGATTATATCCCTGTTTAAAATGGATAAAACCTGCAAATAAATGGATTATTCATTCCTCAAAAAATATACTATTCTGCAGGCATTGCCTTTACTTTTTGCATTATTATGATCGGCTATTTTTAACTTTAAAATATGCTTCCCCTTGTTTAGGTTGCCATTAAAAAGCACATACCATGGTAAATGCAACATATTGCTCCAGGCCGTAAACAAGTCTATATCCTTATATTTACTACCATCAATTGAATAAGAAACTATCCCCGCATCTCCGCCTGATACAACACCCATACCAATAGCTGTTCCATTGAAAGAAAGCGTTAGCTCGGAGCCGGGCTTATCTGCAGATAACACAGGGATATTTACAAAACCAGGGCGGGTACCCAATTGATCTGTAGGTATCCAGTTATTGTTGAGTGTCCAGCTTTGGTCGTGTTTTGCATTAGTTATATTATAGTAACCCCCATGTTCAAAACTTGCTGTATTTAAAGGCTTGGATAAAGGATTGATAACCTGTTTGGTAACAGGTTGGTCTATGCATTTTTGCAATAAGCTTTTTATAGTTGCAAAGTATAGTTCCTGCCCAAACGGAGACGGGTGTAGATCTTTAAAGTCTTGTTTCCAGTTAAATTCCTTATTTTTAATTTTATCATAAACCTCTTTTGCGAGGTTGATGGATGGCAAATTATAATGATTGGCTACTAATTCGTGATTAGACACTTCGGCAGGCGTTTTTCCTTTCTCATAGTCTCCGTTCTTGTCCGGATCAGCAAAGGACATCAGGATAATATCCATTAACGGGTTAGCACGTTTTGCATGCCGTACTATTCCTTCAAGATCGCGAACCTGAGTAATACTATCGGTACCATTTACCCTGTCATTTACGGCAGCTTCTACAAATAGTAAGTCAACATTGCCAGAGTCTAACAGATCGCGTTTCAGGCGAAATGCATGTGGTAAGCTTCCTAATGATGGTATTCCCGCTTGAATAAACCGAAACTTGGTTTTGGGAAAATTCTCTTTTAGGTATTCAGTAACCTTGTCACGCCAGCCGGGGTTAAAAGTAAGAGAACCGCCTAAAAATGCAACCGTTGCCGATTGTTTTTTAGAGATAACGGCAAGAAAATCATTTATCCCTCCCCTTTCTGAATAATAGTTTTGATATGGTAACAACTGTTTAACAGGATACGAGTTATTCATTATAAAACCGGCAAATTTCTCGGGATGCTCAATATTAAAATGGTGACCTGACATTTCCTGAGGTTCCTTATCCATTACCTCAGTAGTAGCGTTTCCTCCCAGTGCTCTATACTTTTCAAATAAGGGATAAGTATTCTCTGGCGGAGGCACTAATTTATCTTTCGTGCTAATAACATGCAGTATTGGAATGCCGAAAGATGCCATTCCTTCCAGATTATCAACAGGGTTATCTTTATAATCAAGGGCCTGTTGTTCTGTAAACTGGTATGCCAGCTTCAATTGTTTCCAGGCTGTAGTATCTCGCATACTTGTACCTTTTCCACCGGGCCAGCTTTTAAAGTCGCAAACCGGTGTTTCGGCATAAATACAGCTCACCTTATCTGGGTTGCGCTTTGCCCAGGCATACGCATACAATGCGCCACGGCTTACAGCCTCTAATGCAGGCCTTGAAGATAGCGACGCATTTTTTAATAAGTAAGCATAAAACTTATCCCAAACCTGCATAGCCTGCGGACTGCCATATTGGTCATCTACATTAATATAGGCTACATAAAAACCTTTTGTGAGCAAAATACTATCTATATCGGTATGCCAGTTTGCAAATGAAGACCGCCAAACCCAAGGATTACCTTGTAACGGATGAACCGGTTTCACATAATATGCAGTATGTTGGTTAATGCTAAAATCAATACGTTGA
Source organism: Mucilaginibacter sp. (assembly GCA_028288315.1). Lineage (GTDB taxonomy): Bacteria > Bacteroidota > Bacteroidia > Sphingobacteriales > Sphingobacteriaceae > Mucilaginibacter. Next base: position 7,095 of record JAQBNY010000075.1, on the reverse strand, counting down.
AAACCCTTCCAGGTAGCTTTACCAGATGACTGCGCCTTTAATGAAGGCAAAAAACACACAGAAATAATAAGGGTGAAAAAATATTTTAACATTCTTGCTTGTTTGACAATTGTTATCTAAAAACCCAGAATAATACAACCATTACCGAGATTAGTAATACAGATAGAAACTTGTAATTACCAAATCCTGCCCATCCGGGGCTTTGTAAAGCTGCAAATGGCGATCTCCAATAGAGCTTTACACTTTCAATAGTATGCTTTACCGGAAATGCAAATGAAAGGCTTACCTGTACTACTAAACAAAAAACAAACAGGTAAAACGCCATCATCATAAATGGCACCTGCCCTATTAACGTATGCGGCAATAGCTTACTATAAGCAAAAACCAATACTCCGGCCGCAGATCCAATATATAAAGTGAGCTGGGCAGATTTGGCAGATGCCTTCCCCCAGAAAACACCTAATAAAAACACACATGTAATGGGTGGCGCAATGTGAGCAATAATATCATTAAGTCCGTTAAAAATACTTTCGTAATTATTTAGCAGTGGCAATAGCAGTAATGATAGCACAAATGATAAACCGGCCGCTATTTTACCTGCCGTAACCAGGTTTCCATCTGTAGCCCCCGGTTTATAACGTTTATAGATATCATAACTCACCATAGTTGAAATAGAATTGAGAGCTCCCGATATCTGGCTCATTAAACCCGATAGCAAAGCGGCAACCAATATCCCCGCCAATCCTTTTGGAATCAGCTGCAATATCATCAGGGTATAAATTCCTTTACTATTAACTACTTCTTTACCTGCAACCATGGTTGTTAAACTGCTTACATCTAAATGCCCGGTTTGGTACAAGGCATAGGCAAACAGGCCAGGCATAACAAAAATAAACACCGGTAGTATCTTTATAAAACCGCAAAACAAAGGCCCAACCCTTGCATTATTCTCATCCTTAGCGCCTAAAACACGTTGAACAATTGTTTGATCGGCACACCAATACCAAATGCCTAATACCGGGTAACCTAATATAACAGCATACCAGGGTAAACCACTGCTATCGCCATGTGGCCGCATCATTGATAGTCTGCTTAATTCGTTTTTTTGCTGCATAACTCCTACCATATTATTCCAACCGCCCATTTTATTGTAGGCAACCACACTCATGATAACCGCACCGCTTAACAATACTACAGTTTGGATAGATTCGGTAACAACTACTGCTTTTAAGCCGCCAACCACTGTGTAAACCGTAGTAATAACTGCTATAATAATTACGCTGGTGTACATGTTTACACCGAATAACGTTTGTAAAACAATACCACCTGCCAGCAAAGAGAACGAGATATGAATAATAATGGCCGATAGTATTGATATAAAGGTCAGCCAGTCTCTACTTGCAGTGTTATAACGTTTTTCTAAAAAATCAGGCAAGGTAGATACACCAGATTTGATATAGAAGGGTACAAAGAACAGAGCAAGCAAAATAAGTGTGAATGCTGCCATCCATTCAAAAGTACCGTTGAGTAAGCCAGTATCGAAACCGCTTTGAGCAAGGCTCACCAAATGCACACAGGATATATTTGTTGCAAAAAGTGCCAGCCCAATCATTGGCCAGCGTAAGCTTTTACCAGCCAGAAAATAACCGTTGGCCACATTTGCTTTATTAGTTAATGAACGATGCTTTAAACCTGTCCATAAGCCAATGATGAGGATAATGATTACATATAAAATGCTAATGGTGGCATCAAAGGATCCTATCATATATGCTATTTCGTAAAATTAATCTTTTAAAACAACCAGGTCGCAACTACTGCCAGGCTCCTGTGGTGTTTTGTAAACGCCGTTAATAATTTGTGCAGGATGTACAAAGTGCTTTTGCAAGTGTGGAATATGCTCCAGAAACAAAGCTTCATGTCCCATTGCAATATGGTTAAATAATACTAAATGTTGATGTAACTGACCCATATCGCCCACATGGGGTACTACTGGCACACCAAACTTTTTACATAACAAACTAATAGTTATAAACTCGCTTACTCCACCAACGCGTACTGCATCAACCTGCATAAATGAAGATGAGCCCGACTGTAAATAATTTTTAAAAATGATTTTATTTGGCACATGCTCACCAAGGGCAAGCTTAACCGGAGCTATTGCCTTTGCCAGTTTGGTATGTGCATTAACATCGTCCGGATGCGTTGGCTCTTCTATCCAATAAGGGTTCATGCCCTTTAACCTGGTACAAATATCTATAGCTTGTGGCAGGTTCCATTGCTGGTTGGCATCCAACATCACTTTTATATCTTCGCCTGCTACGTCACGTACAATGTGCGCTCTGCGGATGTCCCTATCAGGATCGGCAGAACCTACCTTTAACTTCATGGCGGTAAAGCCTTCGCCTAATGCCTTTTTGCAATTCTCCCTAACCATTTCATCAGGATAATTGAACCAACCTATAGAGGTATCATAACCCGGGTAACCTTTATCTAATATAGACTTTCTTTCTTCTCTGTTAGATTGTTGGCCTTTCAACATCTCCAGCGCCTGCGCGGTGGTTAACTCATCTTCCAGATAAGAAAGATCAAGTGTATTCACAATTTGCTCCGGCGAAAGATCTATCAGCAGCTTCCATAATGGTACACCTCGTTTCTTAGCCCACAGATCATAACAAGCATTAGTTACAGATGCTAATGCTAAATGTACAACACCTTTATGTGGCCCCAGCCAACGGAATTGCTGATCGTTAGAAAGCTTATTAAAAAGTTCGCCAAAATTGGCCATCATTTCTTCAATATCCTCTCCTACTAATTGGCGTGCATAATATTCTGCTGCTTTACATACCAGGTCATTCCCTTCTCCTAAGGTAAAGGCAAAACCGATGCCTGTAATACCGCTATCATCCCGTAACTTTGTTACCGCATAAGAATATACCGGGTCGCGGTGTATGGCATCACTACCAGCATTACCTTGCAGTGGATAGCGTACATCTGATACATGTATCTTATTGATCATTATTTCTCCACTTTTTAATCAACAGGTAATATAGCATCACCTTTTTCCCCCTGCTGATCCATGAACCTCCTGTAACCTAACTCCGCTCCGCCAGATACCGGCAATATGCAGCCTGTAATAAACCGCGCTTGTTCTGATATCAGGAAAAGGCAAACATCAGCCACCACATCGCCTTCCGGACAATATCCCAGGGGATGTATCTCATTTAAATAATTTTCTATCTGGCCAACATTAGGTTGCTGATTACTCCATCGCCTTAACATAGGTGTCCATACTCCGGCAGGCGCCACAGCATTAACACGAATGTTAAAGGGAGCATAATCAAGCGCCATTGATTTGGTAAGTGCACTAACAGCACCTTTTGTGGCTGTATAAGCAGCATGCAGCTCCTGTCCAATGCTACCCACTAAGCTGCTTGTATTTAATATAGTACCCTTACTTTGTTTTAATGCCTCAATGCCATACTTAGTGGTGTGATAAATACCTTTAACATTCACGTTAAATACTTTATCCCACTCATCATTAGTAGTGTTGCATACTGTTTTTGAAGGATTTGAAACCCCTGCATTGTTATGAATAGCGTCTATTTTCCCATACCTGGCAATTGTTTCATTAATAGCCCGGTTAACATCTTCCGGGTGTGAAACATCGGCCAGAATGTAATGGATATCATCATTAAAGAACTTGCTACGGCATTGCTGCAGACTATCTTCTTTATGTGTTATAATGCTAACTTTTGCTCCGGCTTTATAATATGTTTTAGCGCATTCATAACCTATACCTTCGGTACCACCGGTTAAAAAAACAACCTTATCTTTTAATAATTGCATACTGGTGTGCGTAATTGTTTGCTACAAGCAGAGTGCCGGCTATCAGCATAAATATGTTTTTAATATAAATAAGTATTCAAGGAGCTACCTGAGGTAACCCCTTGAATAATATTATTAATAGTTTGGATTTTGAACTAATACACCACCACTTTTATCTATTTCTATTTGTGGAAGTGGCCATTTGTAAAATTTATCCTCAAAATGGTATGGCTGTAAACCGTCTGTAATATTGTTTAGTACCTGGTTAGCTGTATGCCACCTTATCAGGTCATAATAATGCAAGCCTTCAAACGCCAATTCTACTCTGCGTTCGTGGCGAATTCTGTCTCTCATTTGGCTTTGGGTTAAACCGGCCGGAAATGGAGGCATATTAACACGTGCACGGAGATCTGTAGTGGCTTTATAAACTGTAACATCAGGACCCAGCAGTTCATTTTGTGCTTCGGCGTACATTAACATTACTTCGCCTAAACGCATAACTACAATATCCTGCTGACTAAGTGTTGAAAAACCAAACGGAATATTACCCGGTTCCAAAAATTTGATAACGCCATATCCTGTAGCCCTTGGGTTAGAAGGAAAGTGCACTAATCCGTTACCAAAATCAGGATGATCGACAAAAACGGTCTTTGCCAGTCTTGGGTCGCGGTTGGTAAAAGGCGCACTTGTGTTAGTGAGCGGAGATACACCATAAGGCAAGCCATCTGTACACTCAAAATCATTAACAAAATTCTTAAGAGGTCCTGCCGCAACCCAGTCGCCATAGTACATATCCAGCGGCGAGGCATTATTTGGAGCCAGAAAATTGATAGAAAAGATAATTTCTGTATTACCCTTTTGGGTTGCATCTCTAAAATTGTCTTCAAAGTTTTTGGTGAGAGAATACTTTGTCATAACCTGCTGGCAAAGATCCCTAACCTGTGTTAATATAGCTGGATCCGGTGTGCCTGTAGAACCGTAAGCAGCAAACAACAACACTCTTGCTTTAAAGGCCTGAGCCGTTGAAGAAGTAGCATGTCCGCTGTTTTGCCCATAAGCGTTAGTGCTCAAATTAGCTATACCATAATCCAGGTCAGCTAAAATCTGTTCCAAAACTTTTGCCGCAGGAACTTTTGCTTGCTTTTGAGTAGCTAAAGTTAGTGGTTCTAAAACCAGTGGAACATCACCGTAAATAGAATATAACTGGAAATAATAAAATGCCCTTATAAACTTTACTTCCCCCTCAAATTGCTTTCTTACGTCGTCGGTTACATCAGCACCCGAGTAAGCGTTCAGTTGTTGTAGAAAATTATTTATTCTGGCAATTCCGGTATAACTATCATTATAAATTGATTGCTGAAACCCACCAGTTGATGGTGTTAAATTTCCGCCATTAATATTATTTACGTTACCGCTATTAAATTGCGCATAAGCATTATCAGTTAAACAGTCGCGGAACGTCAAGCCTACTGCAAATTCTTCAACCTGAAGTGTAGAATAAACAGCAGCAAGTCCTTTGTCAAAATCGCCTTTTGATTTCCAAAAGGTAGCGCTTGCGATCTGATCCAGCGGATACAGATCAAGCGTTTTTTTACAGGCACTTAAACTCAGTGCTGCAAAAAATAGGATTATTATAATCTTGGTTTTCATATATGGCAGATTAAAAAGTAACATTTACACCAAATGAATAAATTTTATTTTGCGGGTACACTAAGAAGTTTCCGCTCGAGTTGCGTTCAGGATCAAGGCCACGGTATTTAGTAATCGTAAGCAGGTTATCTCCTGAAAAGTAGAACCTTAATCTGCTAACTCCTATTTTTTGAGTTACCTTAGCAGGTATAGTATACCCAAAAACTAAATTTTTAAGCCTTAAATAAGACCCGTCCTGCAAGAAGTAAGTTGATGGCCTGGTAATCTTTTGTGGTGCACTCCATCCCCAATACATGCGTGGCATAGTGGTTGAAGGATGCTCAGGGGTCCATCTGTTTAGCCAATCTGTTGTTGGAGGGGCCCCTTGTACAAATGGAATTGTACCCCAATTATTTACAAAGTATTTAACCCCATATACGCCTTGCATCATGGCCGATAAATCAAACCCTTTAAAGCTTGCAGAAAGGTTAAATGAGTAGTTTAGCTTTGGAAAAGCTCCAGATACGATAGTACGGTCATTGTCATCAATTTTTCCATCGCCATTCACATCTTTATACTTAAGGTCGCCGGGCAATGTATTGTCACTATACTGCTTGGGTGAATTTTGCACCTCTGCTGCACTCTGGAAGATACCAGCTACCTGTAACATATAAAAAGAGTTCCATGGCTGGCCATTTTGATTAATGGTATAGCTGCCAATTTCCTGCTGACCAAATTTTACCAGCTTATTGGTATTATGATCAACGTTTATACCTAAATTATAAGTAAAACCGCTTAGTGCACCGCCTGTAATTGTGTTACCGTATGACAGGCCGAGCTCAACTCCTGTGTTATCAACTACACCGTCATTTATTGTCGGAGCGCTTAAACCTACAATTGCTGTAACTTGCGACTGCCTTAAAATATCTGAAGTTCTTTTCTTATACCAGTCTGCAGTAAGATTAAAGTTTCTAAAAAGCGTCAGATCTAAACCAACATCGGTCATTGTAACGGTTTCCCATTGAATTACCGGATTGTTTAATGCGGTTTGAGCTACGCCGCTTGATAATGAAGAATTGTCAAAAGAGTAATTACCAGTTAGATTGAGTAACGCCTGGTAAGGGTAATTTTGGGAAATATTATTAATCACAATATTTTGGTTACCTAATTTACCCCATGAACCTCTTAATTTAAAATTATTAAGCCATGCCATGTTAAGTTGTTTAACAAACGGCTCTTCGGTAACCCTCCATCCGGCTGAAAACGATGGGAATACGCCCCATCTGTTATTTGTATCAAATTTTGTACTACCATCATAGCGTACGTTACCTTCCAGTAAATAGCGTTCTTTAAAATTATAATTCAAACGTCCGAAATAAGACATTAATCCCCACTGGTTACCTGTACCTTCTGCGCTTTGAATAGAAGGGCTCCCCGCGTTTAATTCTCTTAAACTTGGATCTGTAAACTCTTTACGGTATCCCTTAAGATATTGATATTTACTTTGTTCAATACTATAACCTGCCTGAGCCTTTATACTATGACCGCCAAAACTATGATTGTAATTTAAATAACTATATAAGTTTGAATAAACGGTTTGCTGGTCCTGCACGGTTAAACCACTACCTAAATCCAATGCTG
>JAQBNY010000057.1 GCA_028288315.1 Mucilaginibacter sp. | reverse complement strand
TTATGAGAAGCCTGTCGTTTTTATTTATCGTAGTATTAAATCTGTTTGTTAATGCGCTCGCCTGTGGCCAGGTGAAAGTAGCGTGCATTGGCGCCAGCATTACCTACGGCGCCACCATAGAGAACCGCGAACAGAACTGCTACCCCGCACAGTTACAAAAGATGCTTGGTTCTGGTTATGAGGTAACTAATTATGGTGTAAGCGGGGCAACACTAACACGCAAGGGCAACCTGCCTTATTGGAACACCAAACAGTACCAGGCCGTATGCTCTAATCTGCCGGATATCATTGTCATTGATTTGGGCGGTAACGATGCCAAACTCATTAATCGTACGCATTTGAACGAGTTTGAGGGAGATTACCGCGACCTTATCAAATCACTCCAACAGCTTTCTTCCCATCCTAGGATCTTGATGTTATCGGCAATGATGTCTTTCGTAAAAGATACCAGCCAAATTTGGGGCGAGGTAATCGCTAAACGCATCAATCCAATGATACAACAGGTAGCCTATACAGAAAAAATAGAACTGTTGGATATGTATACACCGTTCATAAACAAAGAGGAATTATTTTCAGATAAACTGCACCCCAACAAAGAAGGTGCAGCTATTATGGCAGCGGCAGTTTATACGGAACTGACACAAAAGTGCGATAAAGCTTATAATATATTCAACGAAATTAACTTGCCGTTAAAGCTATCGTCTTTTTATGGTTACGAATGCGCAAATTTCACTTTTGAAGGCCGCTCGTGCAAAGTAGTGCGGCCCAAACTTGCCGCCGAAGGTCATCCATGGGTATGGCGTGCACGTTTTTGGGCACATGAACCGCAAACCGATATTGCGCTTTTACAACGCGGGTTCCACATTGTTTACTGTGATGTGGCGGAACTTTTAGGCAATGACGAGAGCATTAACATTTGGAACAAATATTATGACCTGTTACACCAATCCGGTCTCTCAAAAAAAGCAGTTATGGAAGGAATGAGCCGCGGAGGTGTTTACGTTTTCAACTGGGCGGCGGCTAACCCAAACAAGGTGGCATGTGTTTATGTAGACAACCCCTTACTTAACATTCCTTCATGGGCAAAGAAATTCACTAATAAAGAGAATGTGAAAGACGTAATGTTTCTGGCATTTAAAGCAGACTATCATTTGAAAAACGATGATGACATTTTAAATTTTAAAGGCAGCCCGGTCGATAAAGTTAAAAGAATAGTCAAGGGTCACTACCCAATACTTATCTTATGTGCAGATGCTGATGAAGAAGTATCACCGCAGGATAATACCCTCCTCTTTGAACAAAAGCTAAAAAAAATTAATGGAAACATTACGGTAATACATAAGCCTGGTTTTAAGCACCATCCTCACAGTTTGCCTAACCCCGCACCAATTGTGGATTTTATTTTAAAAAGTACAGGTTATGCAATCTAAATCAAAAAAATAACGGCCGTCCAGAGGTTGTGCTAATGGACTATTAATAACACCGTAAATTAGAATAGAGGAGGCACCGAATGAGCCGATCAAAAACAGGTTGTCGGATGCAGTAAAATACGTGCTGCTGATTAATCCTATCCCAAAGAAAGATCCTAAAAACGTCTACAAATGCTCTTTAAAATCAACTAAGGTTTCCTTGTAAACAATATAGCGGGCTGTTCTTACATATCCGTGTATTCTTTTTATCATAAAGAGCAAAATTACTATTTAAACAATACTTGTCCCAGGCTAGCTGATCATATGTATTAAAATGCATCCTTTAATATCGTCTTTTCGTGTACGAAACTGACCCAGTCATATTAATCTAATAACAATGCAACTATTTTACTCACTCATCGTTTATTCATTAACTTTAGGAGGTATTAGGCTGTTAAGTAATTGCAATTATGTTAGCAGAAATTAAATGGCAAAGAGAGTCAAAACAATTATTTTTTATTTTGTTTGATATAGTTATGAAAAGATCCGTATTGGTTACTGTAGTAGTAGCAGTTTTATTTATTATCGGGGTTAATTTATTTAAATCGAAAAAGCAGTCTTTTGTTTCTCAACCCGAGCCTGCAATAATTGAAGCTGGTTTTGCTGATGCCTCAATTTCGACAGAATCTGCTCACCCCGTAAATTTACCCGTTCCAAAAACCGAAATTATAACATCTATTGGAAAGACGGGTACTCAGCCGACACCTTCAAAACCAGAAGAAAAGCCAAAAACAATTCCGCTGCTTAAATCTAAGCCGCCTGCTATACAAGACGATGCATTTGAGGGGGTTAATGTTCACTTTGGGCAAGGATTAAATGGGCATCCCGATTACACTGCCGACAAAATACAAATTGCAATTGCAAAAGCCAAAGGAATGCACCTAAATTCATTCAGGTGTGACTTTAATATTGATGATAATGGCAAACCGTCAAAAACAGGTGATCTGTTCTTGCAAGCGGCCAATGCCGCAAACATGAAAGTGCTTGCTATCCTTTACATTAAGGGACGGGGACAGATGCCAGCCGATGGTGCAAGCTATACTAATGCCGAACTTGACGCAACTTACAATCGTAATTACAAAGCTGCTTACAATTTTGCTAAATCGTACCCTTTCGTTAAGTATTACCAGCTTGACAACGAACTGGATGTTAAATCGGTTGGTTCTACAGGTAGAGGTTTAATTAACTATGTTCTAAACCGTTTTGGCGCGGCATCAAGCGACGATGGTTATAACATGATAACTTTTCCAATGCTTAAAAAGCAGCTACAGGGCATGATTGCAGGCATAAAAGATGCTAATTCAAACAACAAATACGGAATGAACTACGCATGGACTCATACAGGTCTTATCCGTAAAATGTTAAATTCAGGCATTGTACTTGACTTTGTTGGTGTTGACCCTTACAATGGTGAAGAGTATGCAAAAGATGCAAATGGTAGAAGTACTTATGGCAGATTTGTTGGGATGATGAAAGAAGCTTTTCCTGATGTTAGGGAACACTTTATCACTGAATTGGGATTCAAGCCAAGCAAACCAAATCCTAAAGGATTAAGCCAGGCAGAGTTTCTATTGCCTCTGTTTAAGCTATATTCTTCGCAATGCAACGGAGTGTTTTTATATGAATTGGAGAATGAACCAAAAGCCCGCGCAAGCTCAAAAGACCGTGATGAAGCCATATTGGGTCTGGAAGATGAGACTGTTAAGACCTTTAGGAATAGATGAATCCTTACCACCACCGGGCAAACCGAACTGGTAATAAATGTAAGTCCCGGCATAACTATCATTAATGGTTTAGGCGGCAACGGCATGACCTTATCTTTTGGCCTTACGAGTAAATAATAGCAGCGCGCTTTAGAGGTGTGCTGCTATTATTTTTTATTTTCCGGCACTATCCATTTATTTACTGTATTATATTTTCCCTCTAAAACCACTTTGTAAAAGGCTGATGGCATATTTTTAACTGAAACAAGCGCATGTTCAGTACCAGCGGAAAATTCGCCTAAAAGTTTATAATCATCCAGCTTACCTTCTTTAACATTATTGGTTGCCGATACCCATATCTTCACTTTTTCATCTTTATTTAAAGCTTTCCAGCTTACATCAATAGCGCCTTGTACCAAATTAACTTTGGGCTCAACTATTGAAACAGGACCTGTAAGAGATATGCCATCTATCTCCCGCTTGTAATTTACCGGGATAACAATGTTCATGAACCGCGCTACAGATGGCATAATATCAACAATACTGGGGTAGTAATATTTTTCATAGTTATTAAACCCTTTAGCATTAGTCACCATCCAAGTTGAGCGTTGCCTTGCAGACTGCCCACCGTGCTCTTTACCCGTTCTCTCGTCCCTACCATGATCTGTTGTGATAAATATAAGCCACTCCTCGTTAAAGTTCTTTTGGCGATATTGTATGGCCTCCCATATTTTACCCACCTGCTTATCCATCATTTCAACTGCGGTATAAAACTGCGGGCTGTCGCCATACATATGGCCCATATCATCAGTGTATTCTAAATAAACCCATGATAAGTCGGGCGCATTTTTCTTTATATTTTTCGATGCTTCTTCTATAACCCTTTCATCAATACGGTGCATGTAAGCGCTTTCTTTATCATGTTTAAAATTTACAGTATCCAGCTCATAACCATCAGCATGATAATCAACCTTTATATAATTGGTAGCAGCTAAACTATCGCCAACCAGTTTGGTACGGTTATCCAGCCAACTGGAAAAAACGCTTATTTTTTTATTTGGATACTGGTCTTTAAACAACCTGAAAATAGTTGGGTAATTATAATTTGGCGCTTTAATATCGTTATCCCAAACGTTGTGCTTGTTTACCCATGTACCGGTTAATAAGCTGTTATAACCAACAGATGAAATTGTTGGTGTTTGGCTATAAGTATCTTTATCGCCACCCACATGGGCCCGTAAATATTTGCCATGTTTGGCAATTACATCAAGATTTGGGGTTGGCACCTTTTCAATAACATCTGCCGGTATGCCATCGGCAATTATAAATAATGCCTTTTTTACTTTTTGCTGTGCAGATGCAATTGTTACTGCAAACAACAGCAGCATTACCAGGTTACCGATTTTTATAGAACTACCAATCATAACAATTTTTGTGCTAAGCTAACTAAGGTAAAAGTTATTGAAGTTAAGCGAATATTATATTATCAAACAGCATTTTAATAACAAAAGTAATACCTAGTGTTCATCTGGTTTCCAAAAAATTACCCGTAAATAATTTGTCCGAAAATTTGAATAACTTTTTAGTTGCCATTCAGGAGAAGGAAGTGATCGGCCTCATAGGTATTTAACTTTATGGCAGTTGCCGGATAACAAATCGGAAACTTGGCTTGCTGTTAAACAAAACGGGAACACTCATTCAGATGCGAAATCAGCATTTGCAGGAAAAGATTATATCTAAAAACTAGTAAACCGGGTAATCTACGTACAAGGATGACGGTACCTTTAAGCCTTAAGTAGCCAAACAATTAGAACATTTATTTATTATCAACGTATACAAAACTTGTTTTTTAGCTATAATGAAAGAACTTTCCTCTGAAAATTATTTAACTAACCTTTTTCAATTTACTAACGATCTGATTCATATCCTGGATATGGAGGGAAGGATACAGAAAGTAAATCCATCCTGGCTAAACAACTTAGGGTATACCCTCGAGGAAGTAAAATATAAATCTATTTATGATTTTATAGATGCAAATGATCGCGATTTATATAAAGCTTACCGTAAGGATGTGATTAATGGAATTAACACCGGCTGCATTGAGTTTACATTAATATCAAAAGATAAATTAAAAATTCCCGTTGATGGTCAGGTTAATAATATCTTTTCGGGGAGCGGTATTTTTTATACACAGGCTATTTTACGTAACATAACAGAGAAAAAAGAAACAGAGAAAAAGAATTTAGAGATACAAAATCGACTCACCCGTTTCTTTCAATATGCTCCGGATGCGGTTATTGTTATTGATGAAAATCAAATGATAACCGAGTGGAACTTAAAGGCGGAAATTATTTTCGGCTATACATATCAAGAAGTACACCAGCAGCCATTAAATGAATTTATAATCCCGCCGGCATACAGAGCTGCACACATCCAGGGGATGAAGCGTTTTCTCACTTCCGGCGAAGGCCCGGTCTTGAATAAAACCATTGAAATTACCGCTATCAGGAAAGATGGTAAAGAGTTTCCGGTTAGTTTAAGTATTTCTAATATTAAAATTGATAACAAGTGGTTGTTCATCGCTTTTATATCGGATATATCCGAAAGAAAAAACATGGAAGAAAGTCTGATACTAAAGCAAGCCGAATTATTGCAATCGCAATTGATGGATAAAAGGAAAACAGATTTCTTAACGGTTGCAAGTCACGAATTAAAAACCCCATTAACCTCAATCAAGGCATATACCCAAGTTGCTCTGAATATGGTTAAAAAAAGCTCAGATGAACAACTGGTGTCATTTTTATCAAAAATTGATAACCAATCTTCGAAACTTAATCATCTAGTTACTGAATTAACGGACTTATCAAGAATCGATCTTATCAGGATGGACATAAACAAAACCACAGTTAACCTTGGTGCATTTATAACAGACGTGGTCAGTTCCTTACAACCTATAATCCAACAGCACACTATTGAATTAAAAAATATCGTGTCAATTGAACTGGAAATGGACACAATCCGCATTGAACAAGTGTTAATTAATCTTATTAATAATGCAGCCAAATTTTCGCCGGCGGGTAACCCTATTGAAATTTCCACCGCTTTAAATAATGAATTTTTAATAATTTCCGTTAAAGATTACGGTATTGGCGTTCCAGCAAAAAATCAGGAAAGATTATTTGACCGCTATTATCGCGTAACAGAAATTTCCAATCACGTAAGCGGTTTTGGTATTGGTTTGTATATAGCTTCTGAAATTGTTAAACAGCATGGCGGTAATATTAATGTACGAAGCGAATTAAACCAGGGATCTGTATTTTCTTTTACTTTACCAGTTCAAAAGGTTTAACTCAAGACAGGTAATGGAGCAAATTCTGTAAAATTAGTCAAACTTAAGGCAATGCCATACTATATAATAATGCTTCACTCATAGCAACTGAGTTAACCGTCATAATTCCCGTTAAAACACCCCTTATAAGGACAGATATTATTGGTATGTTTGGTATATTCCTACATAATAAGTAAGATTCCGAGGAACAAGAATGTTTATTAGTGCATTTAGTTATACAATTGAATCAAATCCTAACCAATCATCAAAACATGTTTAAGTATCTTTTTTCTCTTTGTTTTTTATGGCTGAATACCGCCAATGCTCAAAATCACCCCGATGTGGCGTATGGCAAATTCCAAATCTCTGGAACAGGTGTGGGTACTTATTATTCAAAAAGCAATACCGGGTTAGGTGATATTAAATGGAAATTTAAAACCCGGGGGAAAGTGTTTTCTTCCCCTGCTATCTGCAATGGTGTTGCCTATGTAGGCAGCGAAGACCATAGCCTATATGCCGTCGATGTACAAACAGGTAAGCCTTTATGGGAATTTATTACCGGCGGCGCTATTAATTCATCGCCCGCTGTATATAAAAACATAGTATACTTTGGCAGCTTTGATGGCTTTTACTATGCCCTGAATGCCTCTACCGGTAAATTGGTTTGGAAATTTAAAACAGCCGGTGAACGAAAACTGGGAGCAAAAGGCTTATGGGCTATGACCCCGAAGGATCAATATATGGAAGATCAGTTTGATTTCTTCCTTTCATCACCCGTACTTGATCTGAATGATAAGGCTCTTACCGTTTATTTTGGCAGCAGCGACGGCAATTTGTATGCCTTAAATGCCGATAATGGTGAACAGAAGTGGGCATTTAAGACAAACGGCATCATCCGTACAAGCCCTGCATTATATAAGGGTAAGGTTTATATTGGCAGTTGGGACAGCTTTCTGTATGCCCTAGATGCAGCCACAGGTAAACTGCAATGGAAATTTGAGACCGGGAAACAGCCGGTTTATCATCTATTGGAAGGCATACAGTCATCTCCTACCTGCGCGGATGGCATAGTTTATTTTGGCTCACGCGACGGTTTTTTCTACGCCTTAAAGACCGGTAATGGTAAACAAGTGTGGAAGTACGATGCTAGTAATTCATGGGTGCTAACTACAGCCACCATAAAGGATGGATTGGTGTATACCAGCACATCAGATACCTTTCTTTTCCTGACATTTGATGCTAAAACCGGAAAAGAGAAACTACGCTACAGGGCTAATGGATATATTTATTCATCACCTGCTATCTCTGGAAATACGGCTTACTTTGGAGATTTTTCAGGTAATTTACTTGCTGTTAACCTACAAACAGGTAAGTTGAGTAGCACATTTTCTACAGCTGGCAGGACCCAAAATGCAGCTGATTTACTTAATTTAAATGGCGATATTGATTTTAATCATCTTGCTAAAGGTATGGATAACTCGTTGTATGCAACCAGTGTAACCGTGATGGATAAGATTAATACCCTGGGCCCAATAGTATCCTCGCCAGCGATAGATAACGGTGTTATATATTTTGGAAGTGCTGATGGCTATTTATATGCTGTTAATTTGAAATAGTTAAACAAACACGCACTTTTTAAATACCTATGGCCTGTAAAACGCTAAAAGCCGCCCTGTAACAGGGCAGCTTTGTAATATAGAGTTAAAGTTAATTTTTAGAAGTTAAAGCCCAGCCTTAAAAACAGGCGGCGGCCATCTTGCCCCATCTGTACGGCATCAAACGGACCGGCAGGTTCGTTATTAAAGGCCCAGCCTTTTGCACCTGCAACATAGCCCAGATCAGGGTGTACATTAAATATATTATCGGCACCTATTGATACACGGATGGCTTTGTTAAGCCTGTAACCAAAATAAAGGTCGCTTACAGCTTTGCCGCTGTAAATGTACTGATCTGCAACTTGCCCGGTGCCATTATCAAGCGGTACGGTTGGGCTAAGTGTAGTTCCATCGCCGTAACCCAACAGATCTATCTTACCAAAGTAAGTTACACGTACACCAATAGTAAAGCTTTTATGACCATACTCGGGGTTAAGCGCAAACTTTTGCGGAGGTGCTGATGCCAGGATAAATTTCTGTTCGCGGTCGCTTAAAAACGTTTGTCTTAACGCGGCTGTAGTACCCAATATTGGCGGGTAATTTATTTTATTTATATCCATGCTCTGGAAGTTACCGGTAAACAATAACCTGTAGCGGTTGCTGCCTACGTTTTTGGTATAATCAATAACCACATCTAAACCACGGTTGGTTGTGTTAACCGCATTAGCAAAAAACTGTGCGGAGCTTACGTGCAGGTTATTAAGCGCGGCAGTAAACGCCGGATCGAGCGTAGGATCGGACGCGCTAAACTGGCCCGAAAGCACTACCCTATCCGTCACCTTAATAATGTAGCCGTCAACCGTAAAACTTAACTCGGGTATTGGTATAAAGGTAAAGCCCAATCCTGCATTTTTAGATCGCTCCTGTTTAAGGTTAGGGATGCCTGCCGCCTTAGTTATCGGGCTATAGTTTGGCGCTATCTTCACTTCAGATATTATGGAACCTTGCACGTTGGTGAATGTATTGCTGTAATTTATCTGCTGTAGGGATGGCGCCCTAAAACCTGTACCTAATGATCCGCGAATATTAAAGTTATTGGCCACTTTATAACGTGTAGCAAATTTTGTGGTAAAGCTCGATCCAAAGTCGCTGTAATGCTCGTAACGGTTGGCAAAATCTATCAGCCATTTTTTGGTTACATCAAGTTCAAGGTCAACATAGCCACCAAAAACAGAACGGTTGGCATTTACCTCATCTGCCGGCTGGTAACCCGGAAATCCTTGTGAACCGGCAGCCTTTACACCATTGGGATCGTAGTTGGTATAAGAGGCCTTCTCACCGGCAAATATTTTATAGCGCTCATAACGGTACTCGGCGCCAAAGCCAAGGTTTAGGCCTGATGCCGCTTTAGGAAAATGCTTGCTAAAATTTAAGTTGGTAGTATTTTGCAAAAACTCTGAACCGCCATCGTCAATATGCGTTTGCTGTGGTCCTAACGAAGCATTAAATGTTTTATCTCCAAAGAAATGAAACTTGTTGTTACCTATGTTATTGCTTAGGTCCCAATCCCAATCCTGCCCCATGGTGCCTTTAAGGCCTGCAGCCAAAGCCACATCGGTATTGTGTGTTTGTATGTGCGGATTAAAGTACGAGTCGCCGGCAGGATCCTGGAATATGATACCGCTAACCGGTATCAGGCCGCCGCTGGCATCGGTCGGGAAACGCTCGGGCCGGCCAGAGAAGTTACGGGTAAACGCATAAGCATCCCCCTCTTTATATGAATATCCGCCAAAGCTGTAAAATGTTGTGCGGGTGCCGGCAAGCGGTATCTCGTTATTAAAAAAGAAAATACCACTTGTTGACGAGCCATCGCCATTGGCGCGCCTGTATGGGTTAAACGGCAGCGCTTTAGGGTTTGATGTTGTTGTATCTTTTGTTTGACGATACGTTTTACCAATTTTAGCATAATCGCCTGTTAAATTGATAAAACCGCCATTTTTACCAATGGGCACGCCGTAGTTGGCATCTATGGTGATACCGTTACCATCTATAGTGCTGCCATGTGGGTAATATGCTGCCAAAACACCTTTGCCGGTATTAAATGCAGGGTCGTAATAACCCGAGTAGCCTACATTGGCGGTAAACACACCTACATTTTTCTTTAAAACAAGGTTCATTACACCTGCAATAGCATCAGAACCATATTGTGCAGATGCGCCATCACGCAGTATCTCTATCCTGTCTATAGCGGCGGTTGGTATCGAGCTAAGATCAACACCAGAGTTACCACGCCCACGTGTACCAAATACCGAAACAAAGGCCGTACTGTGGCGGCGTTTGCCGTTAATAAGCACAAGGGTTTGGTCAGGACCGAGGCCACGTAGAGTTCCCAGTTCTACATGGTCAGCACCGTCTGAGCCGGACTGCTTGTTGTAGTTGAAAGACGGGGCCGCGTAGTTAAGCACATCGGTTAGATCAAGTCGACCGGTGTTCATGGCCACCTTGCTCATGCTTACCACATCAACCGGCACCGCTGTTTCCAGCTTTACACGGCCGGCAGAGCGGGTACCTATGGCTACCACCTCGTTCAGTTGTGTAATATCTGAAGCAAGCGATACATTAATTTTGCTGCGGCCATTAACACTAACGGTTAGTGGCTTGTACCCGGTATAAGTAAATATGAGCTCATCTGCCGCGGATGCCTTAACCGAATAAACACCTGTGGCGCTGGTAACAGAACCACTGCCGCCTTTAACGGTTACCGTTACACCTGCCATAGGCTGACTGGTGCCGGCGTCTGTTACAATACCTGTTATTGTGCCCGTTTGCGCCAGTAACACCGGCGCGTTCATCAATAAAAATGTGATGAAGAGGAGTAGATTTTTCTTCATATAAAATAGTGGGGTTTAAATTTTATATTTTATACAAGATAGTGAATTTACATTATACTATTTTTAATTAACTGATTTTTAATATTTTAATAAAATAGTTAAAAATAAAATCATGAAAATGATAAACTTCGCAAAAAAAGCCACTTTTGCAAACCGCCGTTTCGAGCAAGCGATGTTTGGGGTACCCAAACGTCTTGCCGGGATAACTTCGTTCAGTAATTCAATTTGAGAGATATTAGCAGTGGAATTGCTCTTAATTTCCGGCCCTTTATTTATTGGCACTACCAAAAATAAAGGACTGGAACAACGAAATGCAAGTAATAAATAATGATGAAACAGGGCCATCAAGTAACCGGATTTGCTATTATAATCCAAGTTAATCACTTGTAGAAGTACGGCAGCATATACCTGTTTATACTATAGGCAGATTAAATAAACCAGCCTGATTCGCTGCAATCCGTTCAGATTAAATGTAGTTTTTATTTCACAAAGATCTCAGACAGAAAGAGCTTCATATATTCCCATGAACGACGGGCAGCGGCTTCATTATACGCGGCACCTTTAGAATTGTCGTTGCCCGCTTCAACTTGAGTAAATGCGTGCACCGCATTGGCGAAATAAACCATCTGCCAGTCGGCTTTTCCTTCACGCATTTCCTGTTGGAACTTTTTGATCTCGGTTTCCGATTCAAACGGATCGTCAGCACCATGCAGCACCAACACTTTTGTTTTGATTGGTGTATTGGGCCGTGTTTCGGCTTTTCCCAGCCCGCCATGGAAAGAAACTACTCCCTTTACCGGCATACCTGCGCGGGCAGCCTCGATAGCTCCGGTCCCGCCGAAGCAGTAACCAATTACGGCGATCCGTGATGGGTCAGCCCCCTGTTTAATAAGTTCGGCAATAGCTGCTTTAATTCTTGACTGATAGACCTGGTAATTCGTTTTGTAATACCCAGCCTTTTCACCTGCATCTTTAGTATCTTTTGGCAACTCACCAGCTCCGTAAACATCAGCAGCAAGGGCATTATACCCTAACGCCGCCAATTTAACCGCCGATTTTTTCTCATGCGCGGTTAGCCCCATCCATTGGTGAAGCACCACCACTCCGGGTGCCTTATTCATGCCACGGTTTTTTGCCTTAACAAAGTAGCCGGTAAGCTTGGTTGTCCCATCGGTGTAATTAACGCTGATGCCTTGCGCCAAAGCAACTGAAGGCAGGATCAAGCTGATCAAAAGGATCAGGGATATATTTTGTTTCATTTTTTTATTGGTTTAATATCTCAACCGTATTTTCTTTCTGGGATATTATGGATAACATGTTCTGTTGTATTGACACAAATCTTAGTTAACCAAATTATTGCCTATTCAAATATAATAAATCTTTCTTTTGATAATCAGGGTCTTGAGTTCGAATCTTATCGAGCCCGGCTGATTATTTAAAACTCAGGGAACTTCTTTTTAAAATTATCCTGTCAATACATGCTCCTATTGCATATACAACATGTGCCTCCAAAAAGTCTTCGTTTCGCTGCATCCACTCACTTCCCAGTTTAAATAGCATTACCCTTCTTCCATCATTAAATTTTACTTTCCAGACCTGCCATGACTTAAAGTAAGCACTAGAGATTTGAACTAATTGTGCTGTTCCATCCGCTAAATTGATCTTATATTTCATTGTTGTGCGTTTTTCAATTATTGATATGCTAAATAGACGTTGAAAAGCAAATAGGTATTATTATTAAAGAGCGGTTTTAACTTTATTTAACGATTGTGCTTAAGGGTTTCACAAAGCATAAGGGCTAGTCAGCAATTTCTACTGCCATCCGCCACCAAGCGATCGATATAAATAGACAATTGCCTGAAGTTGTTGCAGCCGGTCATTAACGCTATTTAATTGTGCAGCCAATAAGCTTTGTTGAGCCGTAAGCACCTCCGTATAATTTGCTGATCCGTAACGAACCAGTTGCTGTGTATAATCTACAGATTTCTCCAGATTATCCAACTGCGAAACCCGGGTAGTGGCTTTTTCGCCCGCGGCTTGGTAGGACATCAGGGCGTTCGACACATCCTGCCCCGCGCTTAAAACGGTGTATTGAAAATTCAGAAGCGCCTGTTGTTGTTGTTCCTTAGCCACCTGCAATCGTGTTTTATTGGCGCCCTTATTAAAAATAGGTTGTGTTAAGCCTGCGGCCAGGTTTCCTACTAATGATCCTACACCGAAAAAAGATACATAACTAGAATAGCCACCGGAGCCGGTTAAGGTAAGAGATGGATAAAAATAAGTCCGGGCCACATTGGTTAGTTCATAGGCATTTCTGAAACCATATTCGGCTGCCAAAACATCCGGCCTGTTAGCCAGCATTTGAGCCGGGATACCGAGGTTTAGCATTGTAATCGGTTTTTGATCGTCAATTTTAGCGCGTGCAACAGGGCCGGGAACTCTGGCCAGTAATAAATTGATGATGTTTTCTGTTTGCCAGATGCTCTGTTTTAAATCTGGAATGGTTACTTTAACGGCATACTTACTGGCCTCGCTTTGTACAACAGCAGCACCCGTAACAACGTCCGCATTTTTCAGATCCTTCATTACATCCACCGTGGTTTGCCAGTTCTTCACACTTTGTTCCGTAATTAGCAATTGCCTATCTAAAGCCATCAGATAATAATAATTATTAGCAATATCAGCAACCAACGAAGTTTGCACAGCCCTGGCGTTTGCTGATGATTGTAAAAGAGAAGCCAACTGAGCCTTTTTGGCACTTTTTAATTTACCCCAAATGTCAGCTTCCCAGCTTGCTGTTAGTCCAGTCGAATACTGATGACTATTGCTGACATTCGCAGCAGCAGCATTGGAAGAACCCGACGATGTAAAGCCGGCATTTGCATCAATACCAGGATAATACGCCAGCTTACTTTGATTATAATAAGCCTGTGCCTGTCTGGTTACAGAATAAGCCGTTTGAAGGTTAATATTATGACTAATACCCTCGGCAATCAATTTTTGCAGCAGCGTGTCTGTAAAAATCTCGTTCCAGTGCAGTTTGGCAATGGAATTGGTATCTGCACTAGTATAATCTCTGAATAACTGTGTATTAACGGGTGCCGGTTTTTTATAGGACTTTGTTACATGACAGGCAGCAAACATGCCCAACGTAACTGCAAGTACTCCTATTTTTATAATATTTTTCATTCTGTTATTTGATTGGATTCGGGTGAATCGTGTTTGAATGATCTGCAGATGCAGAAGGCGAAATTTTAGTAGTTGTTTTATCTTTTTTAACCTTTTCCTGCAAGGTTTGGAACAGGATAAACAACACAGGTGTAATAAACACCCCAAATACGGTACCTATTAACATGCCGCCTACCGCACCGGTACCAATAGAACGATTACCGTTAGCTCCCGCACCCGTGGCCACCATTAACGGGATAAGCCCAAAAATGAATGCAAACGATGTCATTAAAATAGGGCGAAGCCTTGCTTGCGCCCCGCTTAATGCTGCTTCAACAATGCTCATCCCGGCCCGACGTCTTTCTATAGCAAACTCAACAATTAGTATGGCATTTTTTGATAAGAGGCCAATGAGCATAATGAGAGTTATCTGAAGATAAATATTATTGTTTATGCCAAACAAATAGGCGAAAATGAAAGCTCCTGCTATACCAATTGGGATAGTAAGTATAATGGACAGTGGTAAAATATAACTTTCATACTGCCCACTTAATATCAGATAAACAAATACTAAACAAAGCAGGAAAATGTAAATGGTTTGGCTGTTGCCTGAGAGTTCCTGCCGTGTTATGCCTGAATATTCATACCCATAACCTTGCGGCAACTGCTGTGCGGCAGCCTGCTGGATGGCAGCTACGGCTTGCCCCGAGCTATAACCCATATTTGGCGATCCGTTGATATTAATGGAATTAAAAAGGTTAAAGCGTGTTATGGATTGCGGACCGTAATCTTGTGTCAATGTCACAAATTCAGTAACGGGAATCATCTCCCCTAACGAATTTCTTACAAATACAGAATTCATGCTTTGCGGTGTCGCCCTGTATTCTGGCGAAGCCTGTACCATAACCCTATATTGCTGCCCAAATTGGGTGATATTAGAGGCATATATCCCACCAAAATACCCTTGCATGGCGCCGGTAACATCAGTAACATTTAAGCCCGCCTCTTTAATTTTAGGCACATTTACATTCATTAAATATTGAGGGAAATTGGGATTAAATGAAGTTGTTGCAAACTGTATTTCAGGGTGCTCGGTAAGTGCCGATAAAAAATCCTGACTTATTTTATAAAACTGCGCAATGTCTCCGCCCGTTTTATCCTGCAACTGGAAAGCAAAGCCGTTGGTGGCACCAAAACCTTGTATAGTTGGCGGAGCCACAAACTTAATTTCCGCTTCTGTAATTGCGGCTGCCTTTTGTGTGAGTTCTTTAATGATTACCTGAATATCCCTTGTTCTTTGCGTCCAGGGGATCAACCTCATAATTACCATGCCGTAATTATTGCCATTGCCAGAAAGCGGACCACGCCCATTAACCGCGAGGATGTTGTTCACTTCTGGTATGGTGCGGCCGAGTGCTTCAATTTTACGTGTTACCTTATCTGTTCTATCCAGCGAAGCGCCGGGCGGGAGGCTAATGTTGCAGCTGATTGAACCAAGATCCTCGTTAGGTACAAAACCTGTAGGGGTAGATTTAGCTATAAAAAACAACAATATTACAAACACTAAAAGCAAAGAAACGGGAATCCATTTTTTTCGACTAAAAAAAGTAACCGCTTTTATATAACGGTTGCTCATACGGTCAAAGGCTGTATTAAATGCCAGGTAAAACTTTTGTATAAAGTTTAACTTTTTGTTTTCCTTATCATGTCCTTTCAAAAAAAGCGCGCACAATGCCGGGCTTAAGGTAAGCGCATTAACAGCGGAAAGAATGATAGCGATAGCCAGTGTCAATCCAAACTGTTTATAGAAAACACCTGAAGAACCACCGATAAAGCTAACCGGTATAAACACCGCTGACATCACCAGCGTTATTGAAATAATGGCCCCTGAAATTTCGCTTAGCGCATCAATGCTGGCTTCTCTTGCAGAATGATACCCAGCATCCAGCTTGGCATGTACCGCTTCAACCACTACAATGGCATCATCTACAACTATCCCTATAGCTAAAATAATGGCAAACAAGGTTAGCAGGTTTATGGTGAAGCCAAAGATGTTTAAAAAGAAAAAGGTACCGATAATGGCTACCGGCACCGAAATAGCTGGTATAAGAGTTGATCGGAAGTCCTGCAGAAAAATAAACACAACAATGAACACCAAAATAAAAGCCTCCAATAAGGTGTGCAATACTTTATCAATAGAGGCGATTAAAAAATCGTCGGCATTTTGTAATGCAACATATTTTATTCCTTTTGGAAAGCTTTTAGAGGCAACCTCCATGGCTTTAACCGCTTCCTGGATAACCTGGTGCGCATTTGAGCCCGCAACCTGCGAAACATCCATGGAAATGGCCGAATGACCATTCATACGGGTGGAATTAAAATAGTTTAGCGCCCCAAGTTCAATACGGGCAACGTCGCGTAGCCTGAGCACCCTGCTTCGTACATTTGAACGGATAACAATATCGCCGAACTGGGTTGTATCATTTAATGTACCCGGATATTTAATCACATATTGAAATGCCTGTCCCCCTCTTTCACCAAACTGCCCGGGGGCCGCCTGTATATTCTGTTCTGCCAAGGCAGCGGTTATATCCGCCGGGATAAGCCCATAAGAGGCCATTACCTGGGTATTTAACCAAATACGCATCGAATAGTCCATTTGACTGGCTAAAGTGGCGTCTCCTACACCTTGAATCCTTTTTATAACAGGAAGAATGTTGATATCGGCGTAATTTTGCAGAAAGGTTTGATCATAAGCGGGGTTTTCACTATAAACTGAATACGTTATTAAACTGCTTGTTTGCTTTTTTTGTACTGTTACGCCTGCTTTTGTTACTTCCTGCGGTAATAAAGCAGATGCCCGCGATACCGCGTTTTGCACATTGATGGCTGCCAAATTTGGATCGCTGCCCACTTTAAAACTTACTGTAATATTCGCGGATCCATCATTATTTGCGGTTGAGGTAAGGTAATCCATGTTTTCAACCCCATTAATTTGTTGCTCCAGCGGGATAACTACGGTTTTTAATACCACATCGGCACTTGCCCCGCTATAGGTAGCCTGCACCTGGACTGTGGGAGGTGCAATGTTAGGGTATTGAGAAATTGGCAGAGTAAGCAATCCTACTAAACCCAAGGTCACTATGATAATGGAAACGACTGTTGAAAGAACAGGACGTTCGATAAATTTTTTTAACATAATCTGGAGATAAAAAATGTAGCTACCTATAGATTGCTATAAACGGCCTCTGGACTCAATATTTTTGGTTTGATCTGCAAATCCTCACGAAGAGAACTTATACCATCAACAACAATCATCTGTCCGGCTTTAACTCCTTGCTGAACCACATAATTCTGTCCTGCACTTGCACGAACCTTTAACTCCTGTGATTTTACTTTATTTGCAGCGCCCACTACATAAACAAATAACTTACCCTGTATTTGATAAGTTGATTTTTGAGGAACCAGCAAGGCCGTATCTATAGTTGTAGGAATACGTACAATGGCACTGCTTCCGCTGCGTACTAAACCACCCGGATTTTTGAAAGTGGCTCTCATATTAATGGCACCCGTTTGTGAGTTGATGAGTCCGCTTGCAGTTTCTACCTTCCCCTTGGTTGACAATTGTGTACCATTAGCCAATACCAAAATAACCGGCGGTAACGTGGCCAATTTTTGCTGCATAGTACCCCCTTTGGCGGCCGAAAAAAAGTCAAGGCCTTGTCGCTCATTAATTGAGAAGTAAGCATAAATACTTGCAATATTTGAAACAGTGGTTAATGGATTAACTGTAGTGCTACTAATCAGACTGCCGATTTTATAAGGCAGCGTGCCGATTACACCATTAGCAGGGCTATAAATCTTTGTGTAACTCAGGTTTGTTTTTGCGTTATTAAGTGCCGCCTTAGCCTGTGCAAGGGCCGCCTGTTTGGATTCCAGGGTGTATTGGGCCGATTTAAGTTCAAAAGGACTAACAATATCCTTTTCTACAATAGGTTTCACCTTGTCAACCTGCATTTGAGCAGCGTTTACATCAGCCACTGCAATTTTAATATTGGCTTCGGCAGTTCTTACACCCTGCTCATATTGCGGCGCATTAATACTAAAAAGCAATTGCCCCTGCGTAACTGAAGCTCCCTCATCAACATAAATATTTTCAACATATCCGTCAATTTTCGGCCTGATCTCGATGTTTTGAATACCTAATATAGATGCCGGATAATCTGCGTTGATCTCGGCCTTCCTAGGTGTGAGTTTCATCACCGTATAGGTTTTAAGGGGTATTTTTGTTGTCTTTGCTCCGCCTCCACCACATGAAGATAAAATTAGCAAAGCCAGGAACGGCAAGGGTGATAAAAAGGTTTTAAGTTGATTCATAAGTATAAATACAATTAAAGCAATCGGTAGTTTTTAAACGTAAATTACCGCGTTACTATTGCTTATTTATTGATGCAATAGCCATCTGTATCAATTCTTTTACCTCGTGTTATAATAGGTATTGGGTACAGCACATCCAAGCCCGTCAAAACTGCGATTATTATATATAATAATCTTAGGGCAGCCCGTATAAAGCCTGGTATTAACAATAGGCTGAATAACTAATTCAGCCTATTGTTCTCAAAATCCAAAGACAAGAAAATAGCTAAAAACTGATTCCTAATTGCATCGCTGTAGTATATGATCCAGGCAGGTTATTGCCAAACCTTGCCGGTTCGCTTAATGAAACGTAGATATTATAATCCTTTTTACTCATGATTATTTTACTGAATACAGGAGTGACCCCGTATCTGCCGTCTGTCTGAAAAGCGAGCCTTGGGGTAATGGTAAAACCATTATGAAGACGGAACATAACTCCGGGATGGAAAAGCATATAATTCATTTTGGTTGATCCGTTTTGTGATAACATAAACGGCACAATTTCCAAACTGAAACCTAAATTGTCGCTCTTTAAAAGATTAAGTCCAAAAGGCAAACCGAATGCCGTACTTTTTGAAAAGTTGGCGGTAAAACCATTATTACTAAAAGTACCGACTGGTACTAATACAGCAAAAAAACCTGCCACCTTA
>JAQBNY010000032.1 GCA_028288315.1 Mucilaginibacter sp. | reverse complement strand
AAAACAAACCAAACATTATTGTAATATTGTTATTGAAAATATAGTTATAATATAACGGGACGGCTCTTAAGCTGTCTCTTTTTTTATATTGTAATATTAAAAACAGGCACAAGTATTGATGTATCACGAAGATTCCGAACTAAATAGTGTAAAAGATATGTTTAAGAAATTATATTTAGTGGTGGTATTAGCCGCCGCGCTGGCGTGTAATGCATCGCCAACAAAACCCACACATGACAAAAAAGCAGGGCCAAATGATTTGCAGCCCGATGAACAGCAAAGTGTAGTTTGCAGGCAGGTTGCAAATTTGGTCACAAACTATAATTATAAAAAAGTTCCTTTGAATGATTCTATATCAGGAATTATATATGATCATTACCTGAAAAAGCTGGACGAAAATCACAGCTATTTTTTAGCAAGCGATGTTAAGGATTTTGACAAATACAAAACCGTTTTAGATGATGACATTAAAGCGGGTAACCTTGATAATGCATTTTACATATTCAACGTATTCCAAAAAAGGTATACCGAATATGTGAACTTTTCTATTGCGCAGTTAAGCAAGGATTTTGATTTTACTAAAAACGAAGTCTTTACTTATGATCGCGATAGCCTGCCTTTCGCGGCATCAGAGAATGAAATTCACCAGCTTTGGGCAAAACGTGTAAAGTATGATCTGCTAAATCTGCAGCTAACCGGTAAAACATTAGCGGCTAACAAAGAGACCTTAAAAAAACGTTATACAAACATATTGTCACAGTCAAACAAGCTTTCAAGCCAGGATGTATTCCAGGCGTTTATGGATGCTTTTACAGAAGCAATAGACCCGCATACTAATTACTTTAACCCATCAAACGCGGCCAATTTTAATATTGATATGTCGCGCTCTTTAGAAGGCATCGGTGCTACCCTAATGTCAGAGAACGAATATGTTACTATAAAAACAATTGTACCGGGCGGCCCTGCCGATAAAAGCAAGCTGGTAAGCGTTGATGACCGTATAATTGGTGTTGCACAAGGTAAAACAGGTGCTTTCCAGGATGTAGTAGGTTGGAGACTTGAAAACGCCATAGCCCTTATACGTGGTGCTAAAGGAACATTAGTACGCCTGCAATTATTGCCAAAAGGCATTACCGCCACAGGCAAAGTAAGAACCATTGAACTGGTACGCGATAAAATTATCTTGAAAGATATATCTGCCAAAAAAGAGATCCGTACTTATAATAACAACGGCAAGGTAGTTAAGGTAGGTGTTATTTCTATCCCTGCTTTTTACCTCGATTTTAATGATTATAAAGCCGGTAACCCTAACTATAAAAGCACAACACGTGATGTTAGGCTTATACTGGATACCTTGAAACGTGAGAATGTAGATGGTGTGGTAATTGACCTGCGCGAAAACGGTGGCGGTTCATTAATGGAGGCTATTGAGCTAACAGGTTTATTTATAAAAACCGGCCCGGTTGTACAGGTGAGGGATGCACGCAACCAGGTAGAGGTTGACCCTGATGAAGACCCTGCTATTGCTTATAACGGCCCATTAGCGGTTATGGTTGATAGGTTTAGCGCCTCAGCATCAGAAATATTTTCTGCAGCCATACAAGATTATGGTCGAGGTTTAATATTGGGCACACAAACTTACGGTAAAGGCTCTGTACAAAACGCCATTGACCTGGATAAGGTTATCAACCCATCTATAAAAGATCGGTTAGTTGCACTTGCAGGTAAATCTAAAACGGTTGCAACAGGCAGCCAGAACAAGTTTGGCCAGCTTAACTTAACAATAGCTAAGTTCTACCGTATTAGCGGTGGTGCAACCCAGCATAAAGGAGTGATCCCAGATGTTCAGTTCCCATCAGTTATTCCGTTGGATAAATATGGTGAAGATACGGAGCCCTCTGCAATGCCTTATGACGTAATTGCTAAAACTGACTTTACTAAAGCGGGAGATTTTACCTCCGTATTACCAGAGCTTAAGAAACTGCATGATCAGCGTATGAGCAACAGCGACAGCTACAAATACCTATTGGCAGATATTGCTGATATGAAAAAACATGAGAGCGAAAAAACGATTACATTGAATGAGGCACAACTAAAGCAAAAACGTGATGATGATGAGAAAACAGCTTTAGAAAAAAACAATGCCCGCCGTATTGCATTAGGTTTACCTCCCTTAAAGAAAGGGCAGACAAAACCTAAGAGCGAAGACCTCGATTTCCTGAAACGTGAAGCCGGCCAGATACTCACAGACTACATCACACTTGACAATAAAATAAGTAGTGTGATAAAAAAATAAAAATTAAGAGACATAAAATCTTGTCTCTCTTGTTCCAAAAATTTGAAAGAGGCGCGGATATCGCGCCTCTTTTTTTTATGCCTGAAATTTTTAGATCAAACAACAAAATATGCTTGTATTTTAAAGCAAACCAGAGAAAATTAGAGATTTTTAGAGGTTTTTTACTGACCTGGGCCTAACCATAGCGGTTAAAACCAAAATGGTTTACAAGGGTTATAATTACACTATGGCCAAACCACTGCTTGAATTTACCGACAGGGGAATATACTGTGAAAAAGGAGAATTTTATATCGATCCCTGGAAACCGGTGGACGATGCCATAATTACTCACGCCCATGCAGACCATGCCTATTTTGGACACAAGCATTACCTGGCTCATCATTTATCAAGAGAGGTTTTACTTTATCGCCTGGGCGACATTAATTTACGCACAATTGAGTATGGTGAAAAGATAATAAAGCATGGCGTACAGATATCCATGTTCCCCGCAGGGCATGTTATTGGCTCGGCACAAATACGGGTAGAATACCAGGGCGAGGTTTGGGTAATATCCGGCGATTATAAAACAGAAGATGATGGCATATCTACTCCATTTGAGCCTGTTAAGTGCCATCACTTTATATCTGAATGTACCTTTGGGATGCCGGTATATTCATGGAAACCACAGGCTCAAATCTTTGCAGATGTGAATAATTGGTGGCGCACCAATCTTCATCATGGGGTTGCCACGGTACTCGTTGGCTATTCGTTGGGTAAGGCACAGCGTATCCTCCAAAACCTTGATCTGGATAATGGTAAGGTTTATACGCATGGTGTTATTGAGAACACAAATGAAGCCCTGCGCCGTAACGGAGTAATATTGAACCCAACAGAAAGAATAACTTCTGAAACATCAAAAGAAGAAGTGCATAAGGGATTGATCCTTGCGCCCCCCTCGTCTGTAGGTACGCCGTGGATGCGAAAGTTCCACCCCTATAGTTTTGGCTATTGCAGTGGATGGATGGCTTTGCGTGGTGCCAAACGCCGCCGAGCTGCCGATAGGGGTTTTGTCATGTCTGACCACGCCGATTGGGACGGGCTAATTAGTGCTATTGATGCCACAGGCTGCGAAAAAGTTTATCTTACTCACGGATACACTGCATCATTCGCCAGGTACTTAAACGAGATAGGATTTGATGCGCATGAAGTGCATACACTTTATGGCGGAGAGGAAGAAGAAGCCTCACCCCAGCCCTCTCCAGAGGAGATGGAGCTAAATGATGAAGAGAAAAACGAAAAAACTTATAAAGCCCTCTCCTTTGGAGAGGATTTAGGTGAGGCTGGAGGTACTGCCAAGTGAAAGCATTTGCCCAGCTTTTCCTCTCGCTTGATGAGACCAATAAAACCAACGAAAAGGTTAAGGTTTTGAAAGATTATTTTATAAAAGTACCTGATACAGATAAAATGCACATGCTGGCGCTGTTCACCGGCAGGCGGCCTAAAAGGCCTATAAACTCTACCTTAATAAGAAACTATGCAATTGAAGCATCAAACATACCTGCATGGCTATTTGAAGAAAGTTACCATGTTGTGGGAGATCTGGCCGAAACCATGTCACTATTAATGCCCGAGAACCCCAACAGTAGCAGCAAAACATTAACCGAATGGATTGCCGAGATAAACCAACAAGGCGCTAAAACCGAAGAGGAACGTAAGTTATGGCTAATGGATTCATGGGCGATGCTGGATAGGCAGGAGCGCTTTGTATTTAATAAGCTGCTTACCGGCAGTTTCAGGGTAGGTGTATCACAAAACCTAGTGATAAAAGCGTTGGCAGATATTACCGGTATTGATGCCCCTACTCTTACTCACCGCATAATGGGTGGCTGGATGCCCGAGGATTATACTTATGACCAACTCATTCAGGAACAAAACGCGGCAGATAATATATCAAGGCCATATCCTTTCTTTTTAGCATATCCTATACAGGAAACATCTGAAAAAAGAAAGAACGCTGAAGAAATTAGTGCAGCCTTAGGGCCGCCGGAGGAATGGCAGGCCGAATGGAAATGGGACGGTATACGTGCCCAAATGATTAAACGCGGCGGCCAAATATTTATATGGAGCCGTGGCGAAGATTTGGCCACTGAAAAATTCCCCGAGCTGCACCCTTTTTTAAATGCCCTGCCGGATGGAACGGTTTTAGATGGCGAGGTACTGAGCTTTCAAAATGGATTGCCTATGGCTTTTAGTGTGCTGCAAACCCGTATAGGGCGCAAAAATTTGAGCAAAAAGATACTGACTGATAGCCCAGTTGCGGCAATTGCTTATGATTGCTTAGAGTACAAGGGTGAGGATATTCGCTACAAAACACAATCAGAACGCCGGGTAATATTGGAAGAATTGCAGCAGCAAACATCGTTTCCGGAGATATTTCGTATTTCATCGCTCATTAATTTTAATACCTGGGAAGAGCTGGAAGTACAACGGGAACAATCACGCGCTATGATAGCTGAAGGTATTATGCTGAAACGCAAGAGCGCAATGTACCAGGTAGGCCGCAGGCGTGGTGACTGGTGGAAGTGGAAGATAGATCCACTCTCTGTTGATGCGGTAATGATATATGCCCAAAAAGGTCATGGCCGCCGTGCCGATTTGTATACTGATTATACCTTTGCTGTATGGGACGGCGATAAATTGGTGCCTTTTGCAAAGGCCTACTCCGGCCTTACCGATCAGGAAATTAACAAGGTTGATTATTTTATAAAACGTAATACCCTCGAAAAATTTGGCCCGGTGCGCACCGTAAAACCCGAGTTGGTTTTTGAGATAGGGTTTGAAGGTATTAATAAATCAACCAGGCATAAATCTGGCATTGCTTTACGTTTTCCGCGTATATTGCGCTGGCGGCATGATAAGCCCAAGGAAGAAGCTGATACATTGGAAAGTTTAAAAGCCTTATTAAATGAATAATATCTTACACGTACTAAATGGCGATGCCACTTTATACGGTTTTGAACAAACAGGACTTGAGGGTGACATAATGGTTTGGCGAGAAGTATTATCTGAAGGGCCGGTCTCAACAAATGTTTCTACTGCAGATTTTTGGAACAGGCGCTCTGAATTTATCTGCAAAGCCTTTGATGAAACGCCCGAACATTATCATGATGGAATGATCGTTCACCTTGAAAGACTAAACGAGCCCTACCAGGAAATAAATTTAAGGTTTGAATATGATTTACATTTCCAGGTAAATTTATTAGGAGCAATGATGCTGCTTGAACAGCAAACCAACCTATCTGCCCCAGCTATTTACCTCATTTGTCCTGCTGAATTTCCAGGCATAGAAAACTTTGGCGGAATGGGTGAGTTAAACGGTGAGCAATTGGAATACTTGTATGACAATAACCGGGTGCAGTTAGGGGAGTATGATTTTGCCCTTGCCACACAAGCATGGAATTTATATGTAAGTAATAACGCCGACCGCTTAAAAGCGTGGCTGGATGAAACACAATTTTGGGGTAATTTGTCTCCATTAAAGTTTGCTATGCAGGCACATTTAAAACGCTTGCTGACTAATGCAAATGGTTTAAATTACATTCATCAAAAATTGCTTGATATTTAAAAAAGCTGAATCACCAATAAACACGAGATTTATATCACATTTTGGGAAACCGAAAAAATCTACGGAATGGGCGATAAAGAACTGGATATCTATCTAAACCACCTTACCGAACGCGGGTATATAATTTAAATGATAGCTACTTCACCGTTACCGCGATAGTTGGAGAGCGATCACTTTCATTCTTTAATCGATCAAGTGCGGTTATTACATAAAAGTAGGTTTTGCCTGCTTGCACATTGGTATCCTGATAAATGGTTTCCGTGTCGTATTGAATGTGCAGGATATTCTTCGGGTCCTCCATGTTAAATTTTTCATTTTCTTCAAACCTGTATACCACATAGCCATAAACCGCTTCACTATCTTTTGCAATTAGTGGTGTTTCCCATTTCAATAAAACTCCTTTACCTTCAGCCTTACCCATGAAATTTTGAGGTGGCATTGGCGGTACAGAGTCCAACCATAGCATTGGCGGTGGTAACGCGGGGTAACGGTAAAAGTCGCTCCTTAATGAATCAGATAAATGGTTGGCATTGGCAACCAGGTTTAATGATCGGAAATAAACACTTCCCTGTACCCGCGGATTTGCACGAATTAACCGCAATTGGTTGGGTATTTCAGACGGGTTTTTAAATGCAGGGCTTCGGGCCTCATAAAACTTATATGGGGCCTGCCCAATATATAAATGCCTATTGTAAGTGTTATTGCTCCACCAATCCACTAATTTTTCAAATGCTGCCGCACGGAAACCAATATGCCAGTAAATTTGTGGGTTAATATAATCCACCCATCCTTCTCTCATCCATTTACGCGAATCTGCAAAGTTTTCAAAATATGATGAGCCACCGGCGGTTTCAGAGCCATCAGGGAGCTGACGAACGTTGGCCCATATCCCAAACGGACTAATGCCAAACTTCATGTTTGGTTTATACTTATGGATGCTATCATTTAGCATTTGTACTAGCTTGTCAACGTTATCTCGTCGCCAGTCACGTATATCCTCAAAACCCTCTCCGTATTTGGCATAGGCATCGGCATCATTAATAACCTGTCCTTTAGCCGGGTACGGGTAAAAATAATCATCCATGTGAATGCCGTCTACGTCGTAGTTCTTAACCACATCCAATATTACCTGAACTATATATTCGCGTACCTCAGGCAAACCGGGATTAAATAGTTTTATGCCTTCGTAAATAAAAAACCATTCTGGCTTAGTACGGGTTATATGATTTGGTGCCAACGTATTAAACTTGCCATCAAAGGTGGCCCGGTATGGATTAAACCACGCGTGCAACTCCATGCCCCGCTTATGTGCCTCGGTTGTAGCAAACTCCAGCGGGTCATATAATGGGTTGGGTGCCTGGCCTTGCACACCTGTTAAATACTTTGACCATGGCTCGCGGCTTTTAGCATAAAAAGCATCAGCAGCGGGCCTTACTTGAAACATTATGGCATTAATGCCTGTTTGCTGATGTGAATTTAGCTGATCGGTAAGATCTTTTTTTTGCCTTTCTGTGGTAGCTTTAGCATTTTGTGGCCAGTCAAGGTTTACTACGGAAGCCATCCAAACACCTCGAAATTCGCGCTTGGGCTGGGTTTTATTAACTACCTCAGGTGCAACCGTTTGGGCAAATGTTAATGAAAATAGCAGTAAAAAACAAACTAAAGACAGGACGTATTTGTATAAAAGCATTAAGTAGATGTTTTTATTAAAGTTGCAAAGATATAAACTGATTGTTTAGCTCTTTTATTATTAATATAATAAATTGAGGCATTTTGTGTTTTAATCATATTGTACTTATTTTAGCCCTGTAACACTATATTGTACCATAAGCAAACAGATTTATGTTTTTGTTTCTATTTTGCTTATATTTATTTAGATAAAAAAGAAGCCGTAGTTAATTGACGGAAATCCGTTAACACTAAAAAAAACTTTAATTATTACAACATGGAATACCAATCCCAACCCGAACAAGCCCCTAAAAAAAATTCGAATGTTATTTACTTTCTTATAGCCGTAGTTGTGGCGCTGTTAGGTACTGACGTATATTTATATACGCAAAAAAATAAATCGGATACAAAAATTGTTTATCAGAACGATGAAAAAACAAGACTGCAAACCGAATTGGATAGCCTTGAGGCCCAAATAGAGCAGGTAAACTCGGGGCGGGCAAAAATGACTGTAGAGATGCAGGCAAAGAACGACTCATTAAGAGCTAAAATTAAGGTTTTAAGGAGCGCGCTTGCAAAAGGCAAATTAACAGTTGCCGAACTGAATAAAGCACAGGAAGATATTAAACAGCTAAGATATTTTGTAACTAAATACACTGCCGATATTGAAGAGCTGAAAAAGGAAAACGTAAACCTAGCTACCGAGCGTGATACTTTAAAAACTAACCTGGCCAGTGTAAGCGAAAAAGCCACTACACTCGAAAAACAAAATCAGGAGCTGGATACCAAGGTAAAAGTGGCATCGGCACTAAAAATTGGGAATGCTGAGGTTGTTGCCTATAAGGTAAAGAACAGTGGTAAAGAATCTGACGTAAAAAAGGCCAAACAAGCTCAAAAAATAAAAATAAACTTTACTGTTGCCAGCAATGCTGTTGCAGAGAAAGGCCTGCATGATGTTTATGTACGTATTATAGATCCTACAGGTAACCTTATCGCTCAAACTGATTCCGGTACATTTAATGCTGATAGCCAGGACCTGCAATACACTTACAAAACATCTATTGATTACAAAGATGATGGCACCGGTTATATTATTGATTGGGTTAATCCATCGCCTTTCCAGAAAGGTACTTATACCGTATTGTTATATGCCGATGGATTTACAATGGGTAAAACGGAATTTACACTTAAATAAGCCAAGGCTTTTAATATTGATCTTTCCGCCCGGTTATGCAAAACATAGCCGGGCTTTTTATTCTACATCTGCAGCGGGGAAGCTTAAGTAGAATGTAGTACCTATGCCAAGGGTAGTTTCAAACCAAACCTTGCCGTTAGCATTCTCTATTGAGTTTTTAACGAATGCAAGGCCCAACCCTGTGCCCGAGCTTTTGGTGGTAAAGTTAGGCTCAAAGATCTTCTCACGTAAATTTTCAGGTATGCCTTTGCCATTGTCTTTAACAGTAAGCAATATGTTCTTACTCGTGATAAGAAACTCAATTGCTATGAGGCATTGTATCTCTTGCGGGGTTGCTTCAATGGCATTCTTTAAAAGGTTATTAAAACAGCGTAATAACTGGTCACGATCGGCTCTTATATAAAAAGGTTCTTCGGGCAGTTGCACCTGAATAGTAACGTTATCCATATGTTTAAATATGGTTACCGCCTGGCTCAACGTTTCAAAAATATTTAAATGCTCAATACGTGTATCGGGCATTTTTGCAAAAGCCGAAAACTCTGATGCTATGGACGAAAGACTTTCTATCTGCTCAACAAATGATTTACTAAAGCGCTCAAATTTTTGATCAAACTTGGGGTCTTTATCCTTCCATGATTTATCTAACAACTGTAAGCCCAACTTTAGCGGTGTAAGAGGATTTTTTATCTCATGGGCAACCTGCTTGGCCATTTCACGCCATGCGCTTTCTCTTTCAGACTGTGCCAGTTTTATAGCGCTGTTTTCAAGGGCGGCAATCATGTTATTATACTCTTTAACCAGGGCGCCTATTTCATCATTACGTTCCCACATAATGGGCTCGTTCTTTTTACCGTATATAGTTTTACTTAAGTTATATTGAATAAAATTTAGTGGGGCCGTTATCTGGCGGGCAATTATCACAGCAAACAAACCAATAGCAATAAATACCAAAGCATAAACATTTATCATAATGTTCAGCAATGAGCCAATACGTTCGGTATAATCGCTTTCATTTGCAAAATAAGGCAATTGTAAATATGCTATGGTTTCGTGCTTTACATTTCTTAATGGCACATAGGCTGCTTTATATTTTAAGCCACCAATTTTTTCTTCATTAATTACTTCAGATTTTTGTTGAGCACTTAAAGCTATATAGGCTCTTGAATTCATCCTGCGGGCAAGTAAACCATACTCGTATATTTTGGGTTGCGTGGATATTAATGGTACCCCGTTCAAGTTAAATAACGTCATATCTGCCGAATAGGTAGATGATAACTGATCAAATTCTACCCTGCTTTCTTCTGTAATATTATTAACATAGTTTTTTAACGGGCCGTTTTCTAATGCGGCAGAAAGCTGCATAATTTTAGAGCGGATAAGCTTATCCTGCTGCACCTGGTATTGGCTGCTTATTGATATAAATGTTATAAAACCTACCAGTACCAGAGTTATCACCACTGCAAATATCATAGAGAATTGTATACGTGTTTTGTACAATATCCTATCAAAATTTAATTTAAAGCTCCAGTTTATGCGGTTATTATTAATGTTAAATATTTTAACTTTTACCCATAACAAACGTATAATAATAACAACAGCACTAAAGGCCAGTAAAACAACAAAAAAGAAAGTAAGCGCAGTAAGGTATGACAGGAAAGCATTTTCTTCTTTACTAACAACTATTAAATTACGTTCACTTGGCTTGTATAGCAGATGGCTATATTTAGTAAATTGATTAAAACCAACAGAATCAGTACCCCTATTGGTTTGAACGGTGTATTTCTTTAGTTCGCCTTTAAAAGCTTTGTTAACTACACTGTAAATATAGCTGCCGTTTTGCCCTATGAGCCTGTTATCGGTATAAAAGGCGTAAGAGTAATCTTTAAATTCAATCTCCGGTTTAATGTCTTTATCTACCAGTAACTCCGGAAATGTCCCGGCAGCAAGAAATGGCTTGGAGCGTAGTTCAATTACTATTGTGCCTAAATTTTTACCAGTATCAATTACAGGTAAAATGGCAAAGTAGCTTTGAATGCCAAATGAGTCATTCTCACGGTAAAAGTAATCAGATACTTTTATTGAACTGTAAACCACCAGGTCTTTAAAGTTCTCAAGCGAATAACTTTTATCTGCAGATACGGGCTTATTAAATTCATTAAACACATGAACTTTAAAGTCGTATTTAGATAAGTACCTGTCAAAATACAGCTTTTGCAAGCGTATTTTCAGGAAATCATGATCATTGTTAATGAAATACTTTACAATAAAAGGGTCAACAATTATTTTCTTTTCTACTTTTTTAAACAGGATATCGGCAGTTAAATCATCCGGAATCTCCAGCCGTTGGATCAATACCTTGCGGGTTTCCTGTTCCTTAACAGATTTAAAATAATTAAGCTTTATAGCTGCTATAACAGCACATATTAATATAATGCAAATGAAAGATGTAGCGCTAAACTTTTTATCATAAAAAAAACAGGCGTATCCTCTTATGAAAACTAATATTCCCCAAAGAATATAAAATAAAGTAAAGCCATATAAATAGGTCACCACAGCTGTGGTAATTATAATAGCTGCTATCAGCATTATTGCCTGTTGTAAAGGCCGTATATCAAGTTTGGTGTAAATTGTAAGTATAACCTCGTTTAATAAAAAAAAAGTGAGGAAAGCAAAGCACAACATTAACACCCCCAGATAGCTAAATGCAGTAAGGTTTAGAACGTTGTTTACATCAAAATTAATCTTGGAGTTAATAACCAAGCCGTAAAACAGGTTAAGCAGCGTTGTTGAGGTAACGATAAGTACAAGCAAACAGGCTATATATATTATATAACTATTCACCTTAGACGGAACATTAGTGATGAGTTTATTGCGCTGTGTGTATAAAAAGCTTACAAACCAGCATATGGCTAATATATTAAGGCATAAATCGCCTAAAGAGGGGTAAACATAACTTGATGCATAAAATATAGGATTGAATAATGGTAGCTGTTGAGTAAAATATGGCCAGCCATAATGCAGGTTAATAAATCTGAACAATACAATAAACACAGCCAAAACCAAAAGCGACAGGTATACATAGTTTTTTTTATTGGCCAGATAGGTTACAACATTATGTATGAGTATGCAAAGGGTAAGTATTGCTATAAGCCAGATAGATATCTCAAAATAAAAAAAATGATTATTAACCCTGCCTTTAATCAGTTTTACCGAAAACAGGTAAATGCCATTTACATCATGTATAGCATAAATATTCTTATCGGTAAAGTCGGCTATGTCAATGTTTCTATCATCACTTATCCCAGCAGAAAAAGAGTTCTCGAGGTATTTGTTCTCAAATGCATAATTATTTTTTACCGGGATAAGAAACACGGCCTTAAAGTCTCCCTGAGTCTTTTTAATGACCTCGTAATATCCGTTTGCAAGTTTCAGGAACGAACAGCCTTCTTTTATTTTGTTAGGATCGGGCAGTGCTTTAATACCGCTCCAAAAAAATAACCGGTCGTTTTTATAGGTGAGAATCCAAATTCTATTATTGACAGTATAATCATTTATAACAGTTGAAGCTTTTGGAGAGTTAAAGGAAAGCTGCTTTATTTTATCAAAAGATTTTTTATTGTTTATAATCTTATAAACGTAATTTTCTTTTGCATGAAGATTAGTTTCAAGTACCCGCGCTGTTTGTGCAAGGTTATCTGTAGGCGTATATGTTTTTTCAACAACAATTGCTGTAAACAATAAACTGACAAATAGCACAAACAGCAGTATACGTATTTTTCCTGCGGTGGTCACTCTTTTTAAATCTACTTAAAACATCCAAAAAAACAAAGCCATCATAATGATGGCTTTGCAAGTATTGTATTATGATTGTATTACGGCGCTTGATGTGGCGACTTCTTTGTTTACTTTTTTTACCAGGCCCTGCAATACTTTCCCTGGTCCTACTTCGGTAAAGGAAGTTGCACCATCATCCAGCATATGCATTACTGTTTGTGTCCACCTAACCGGCCCGGTCAACTGGGCTATAAGGTTATGTTTAATATGTTCAACATCGGTATAGGGCTTGGCATCAATATTTTGATATACCGGGCAAATTGGTTTTTTAAACTCTGTTTGTAAAATGGCCTCTTCTAACTCAACACGCGCCAGCTCCATTAGCGGCGAATGAAAGGCACCACCAACGTTTAGCTTTAAAGCACGTTTAGCGCCCGCAGCGGTCATTTTTTCGCAGGCGGCATCAATGCCGGCAATTGTGCCAGATATTACCAGTTGGCCTGGGCAATTATAGTTTGCAGGCACAACAACATCAGTAATCTGATGGCAGATATCTTCAACTGTAAAATCATCCAGCCCTAAAATAGCCGCCATTGTTGATGGCTGTATCTCGCAGGCTTTTTGCATTGCATTGGCACGTGCCGCAACCAAACGCAAGCCATCCTCAAACGACAATGCACAGGCAGCAACCAGTGATGAAAATTCGCCCAGTGAATGGCCGGCAACCATTTCAGGCGCAAAATCATCACCTAAAACCTTGGCTAAAATAACGGAGTGCAAAAATATGGCAGGTTGTGTAACGTTGGTTTGTTTCAGGTCTTCTTCGGTACCATCAAACATTACATCAATTATACGGAAACCTAAAATTTCGTTTGCCTTTTCAAATAATTCACGTGCTTGTTCGTTTTGCTCGTAAAGATCCTTGCCCATACCTGGGAACTGGGCGCCCTGCCCAGGGAAAATGTATGCTTTCATTTGTTTGGTTATTGGTTGATTACGTTGATTGAGTGAATAGTTAAAAGCGTCAACCACTCTCTCAATCAACCATTCTCTATTAACTTAATCTCGATGAAATCAGATTTAAAAACTCTGTCCGGGTTTTTTCTTTTAAAAACTCGCCTGTAAATGCCGATGTGGTTGTTACCGAGTTTTGCTTTTGTACACCACGCATGCTCATGCAAAGGTGGCGGCATTCAATAACCACGCCTACACCTATTGGGTTAAGGGTTTCCTGTATACAATCACGTATCTCATTAGTTAAACGTTCCTGCACCTGTAAACGACGGGCAAATACATCAACTATACGTGGTATTTTGCTTAAGCCAACCACATAGCCATTAGGTATATAAGCCACATGCGCTTTGCCAAAAAATGGCAGCATATGATGTTCACACATAGAGTATACCTCAATATCCTTAACGATCACCATCTGGCTGTATTCCTCTTTAAACATGGCCGATTCCATTATCTCTTTTGCATCAAGATCATAGCCATGAGTAAGATAAAGCATTGCTTTGGCTATACGCTCAGGTGTTTTCAGCAAACCTTCGCGCTCGGGGTTTTCACCTATCTGTTTTAATACATCAAGGTAACTGGTAGACAGGTTTTGTATCAGCTCTGGATTGTAACGGTCAATTTTTTGGTAGCCATTAATGCCCGCGTCCCTGTCTGGAATGTTATCGTCGTTAATCATGAGTTAGGTTTATCCGCCAAAGTATTCGGCAAAATTATTTTCTGTTTCGTACAATTTTACCGAATGTAAAAACACACCCGGGTAAGCCTCTATCGGGGCTTTTAACTGGTTAAAAATCTCAATAGTAAGCAACTCGGTTGATGCCATTTTGCCCGTCATAAAATCAACATCTTTATTAATGTTTTTATGATCGAGCTTTTCTATCACATACTCATTAATGATGATCTTTAGTTCTTTCAGATCTATCAAGTAACCGGTTGCATGGGTCACTTCGCCTTTTACGGTTACAAACAAGTTGTAATTATGCCCATGCCAGTTAGGGTTGGCACATTTGCCAAATACCTCAAAGTTTTTCTCTGCGCTCCATTCCTCGCGGTACATCCTGTGTGCCGCATTAAAATGTTCTTTACGCGTAATATGTATCATCATAGCAATTAATGGTGCAAATATACAAAACAAAAACAGGCGAGTTGTTTTATCTTAGCTGTCAAAAAAAGCGATATATGCGGATATTGTTTGTAGCAGCAACAGTGGCAGAGGTAGGTGGCATGATTTCGGATTTGGGGTTTGAGGTTTCTGATTTAGAAAAAAGGAGCAACTTTATCATACACCATACACCACATAAACCGGACCACAAATTACTAATTACAGGAGTTGGTATGGTGGCCACAGCGTATGCTTTAGGCCACGAACTGGCTGCAAACAAATATGATTTAGCTATAAACCTGGGTATTGCCGGCACCTTTGACCGTAGCATTGCCTTGGGTGATGTTGTTGAAATAACCACCGATACTATAGCAGGATTAGGTGCCGAAGATGATGACGCTTTCCTTCCTATAAGCCAGATGGGGTTTGGAGAAAGTGCATTTGCAGCAACAGAGAGCCTTACTAATGTTTTCAATAAATTTAACTTTAAGCAAGTTACAGCTATAACTGTAAATACAGTACACGGTAATGAAGCCTCTATCCAAAAAGTACAAAAGCGCTTAAACCCGCAAACTGAAAGCATGGAGGGTGCCGCGTTTTTTTATGCCTGCCGCGAAGCTGGAGTGCCTTGCCTGCAAATCAGGGCTGTGTCAAATTATGTTGAAAAACGTAATCGCGATAACTGGCATATAGGGCTTGCCATTAAAAATCTGAATACATTTGCGATGGATTTGTTGAAAGTGTTATAAAAGTTGTAATTGTTGAAGCTGTTAAGCACCGTTTCTTCTTTTCTACCCTTTACAAACCTTACAACTACTACAACTAAACACCATGAAACTAACTATTGGCTTTTCGCCTTGCCCTAATGATACTTTTATTTTCGACGCGCTGATCCACCATAAAATTGATACTGAAGGGCTGGACTTTGAAGTGTTTTATGATGATGTAGAAACGCTTAACCAAAAAGCCTTTCGTGGCGAACTGGATATTACAAAACTAAGCTACCATGCCTTTGCCTATGCTGCAGATA
Organism: Mucilaginibacter sp.; assembly: GCA_028288315.1. Lineage (GTDB taxonomy): Bacteria > Bacteroidota > Bacteroidia > Sphingobacteriales > Sphingobacteriaceae > Mucilaginibacter. The sequence continues at coordinate 3,556 of JAQBNY010000032.1, read as the reverse complement.
AATATATTTTGCTGGATGCGGGCAGCGCGCTGGGTTTTGGAGTAGGACCGCTATTAATCACTAAGCAAGCAGATGTCTCAAATCTCAAATCTAACATCTCAAATCTTAAAATCGGTATCCCCGGTAAATACACCACAGCTAATTTTTTATTGAGCCTGGCCTTCCCCGATGCGACCAACAAACAGGAGATCATATTCTCTGATATTGAAAACGCTGTTTTAGACGGACGCATTGATATTGGCCTCATCATCCACGAGAATCGTTTTACTTACCAGGATAAAGGCCTTTATAAAATACTTGACCTGGGCGATTTTTGGGAAAAACGTACCGGCTGCGCTATCCCGCTTGGTGGTATTGTAGCAAACCGCAATTTACCTTTAGATATGCAACAAAAAATAAACCGGATATTGCAACGCTCGGTTGAGTTTGCTTTTGCTAACCCAAAATCCGGATTAGAATATATCCGCTCACATGCGCAGGAAATGAGCGAAGAGGTAATGTACAAGCACATTGAGCTTTACGTAAATCAGTTCTCGGTTGATTTGGGTGCTGAAGGTAAAAAGGCGGTTAAACTTTTATTTGATACCGCTTTAGAAAAAGGTATCATTCCTGAAATAAGTAAAAATTTGTTTTTGAATTCGCCGGTAGCTTAAAACTCCGCTGTTGATTTGCCGCTAAAACTACCCCAGGATCTCTTTTATATCCTCTGCAGATAGCGATTTAATAAAGCTTTCTTCGGTAGTGATGAGCGAACGGGCAACGCTCAGCTTGCGCTGTTGCAGGGCAAGTATCTTTTCTTCTACAGTATCTTTGGTGATGAATTTGTAGATAAACACATTTTTGGTTTGGCCAATACGGTGGGTACGGTCAATAGCTTGTTGTTCAACAGCAGGATTCCACCAAGGGTCAAGTATAAATACATAGTCGGCTTCTGTTAGGTTAAGCCCCACCCCACCGGCCTTTATAGATATAAGGAATACTCTTGTTTTTTTATCTTCCTGAAACTGTTTAACTACATCTCCGCGGTTTTGAGTGCTGCCATCCAGGTATACATACGGTATACCCTCTTTATCAAAGTGCTCCCTATAAATGGTTAACTGTTTTACAAATTGGGAAAATACCAATACTTTATGCCCACCATCCAACACATTGGAAAGCGTATGCACCACGTTCTCAAACTTACCAGAATCACCCTCGTAATCCGAATCTATCATGGATGGATGGTTAGCTATCTGCCGCAGTTTTATCAAGCCCTGCAATACCTGTATCTGATTTTTGGCATAAGTGCCATCTTCCAGGCTTTTTAAAAGTTCGTTTCGATATTCAGATTTTACCTTGTCATATACTTCGGCCTGTTCATCGCTCATCTGGCAATAAAACAAGTTTTCGGTTTTTGGCGGAAGCTCGGTTGCTACCTGCTCTTTTGTACGGCGCAGTACAAATGGCTTTATTATTGCCTGCAGCTTTCGGGCCTTATCTTCATCTTTTTTCTTTTCTATCGGTGTTACAAACTCATTCTGGAAAAACTGTTGTGCTCCCAGCAAGCCAGGATTAATGAACGACATTTGTGTCCACAAATCATTCACTGAATTTTCAACAGGCGTACCACTCAATATGAGCTTAAAGCGCGATTTTAATTGCCTTACCGACTGAAAGGATTTTGATGATGGATTTTTAATGTTTTGACTTTCATCCAATATCACATAATCAAAGTAGTAAGCCTTAAACATTTCAATATCTATCCGGCTAATGCCATAGGTAGTTATTACTACATCATAATTAGCAAACACCTCTGCCGATTTGTATCGTAAAGTGCCGGTATGTACCATTAAGCGCAGCTGCGGGGCAAATTTTTTGGCCTCATTCAGCCAGTTATATATTAGTGAGGTAGGCATGATAACCAGCGATGTGCCTTTGCTGCCAGCTTCTTCGGTATCTTCTTTGTGCTTTTGCAGCAAAGCAAGAGTTTGTATCGTTTTTCCCAAACCCATGTCATCTGCCAAACAGCCCCCAAAATGGTACTCCTTTAAAAAGTGGAACCAGTTATAACCCGCTTTTTGATATGGCCTTAAATTGCCTGCAAAGTTTACCGGCATAGGCACATCTTCTGTTTCTTCAAAATCAGTGAGTTTTTGCAGCTTACGGTTCATTGCAATTTCTGCCATCTCGCCATCCTGCAAGTCATTTACTAAGCCTAAGTGATGCCTGCGCAGTTTTAAATGATCGCCACCTTCGCTAAAGTGCAGCAGGTTGCCATATTGCGAGAACCATAGCTCTGGTATAACCGCTATTTCGCCAGACGGCAGAATAAATTCCTTTTTATGGTTGAGGATATGATTTTTTAGCTGGATGAATGGGATGCGATAAGGGCCGAAATACACCACTGCATTAATATCAAACCAATCGTTATTTTCGGTTATTTCCAGGTCTATCTTGGTATTGCCAAAAACGTAGCGCTTTTGCCCGTCGGGTTGCTCAAGCTCAAAACCCATCTCAATCAACTCGTCATGGTGCTGATTAAGCCACTCAAATACCGGAAAAGAGCGGTCGCCCTCTTCATCGTACCCGGCAACTTCAAGATTCTGAAACAAAGATGATACTGTTTGCAGGCCCAGGGCTTCCAGCTGTTGCAATTTGCCCTTCTCCCAGGTAACAGATCGTTTTATGCGATGAAAAAGATAATCATCGCCATTATGTTCCATACGTACAGATACATGTCTGCCATCCCCGTAAGGGAATACATACCCCGCATATTTAAAATAAAGTTGCAGCTGCGAAGTACCGCCCTCCACATAAATAGGTTTTAAAATAGCTGTTGCTTCATGTTTTTCTGTATTGATGGTAAAACCCTCGGCGTAAACATTATGTTTTTCAATTAACGGGGCCACAAATTTTTCAAAGTACGATACCTCTGATGATTTGGGGATAGATATATAACGCTTATTAAGAAAAGGCAGTAACTTTTTACCTTCAATCTCTTTGTCGAAATGGTACAACGTATCATCCAGCAGCATCCAGGCAGGATGATTGCAAATAATCTCGGCATCTTTAAACATAAATTCAATACGCATACCCTGGTATTTAATAGTAGGGAAATAGCGTATCTCCTCTTCATTTCGTCTGAAATGGAATAGTACAGATGCTGCTTCGGCGGCTATATTCAGCTTACGGCCGGCCGGGTAGCCCTCCTTACTCATCAGATATATCTGCTTGGTAGTTAACAATCCTAACGCCTCTGATAACTTCTTCTCCATTTTGGGGCGAATAATATCAAATAGCTGGTCGTTAAAAATTTTGGCAAAAAACTCGAATGGACGAATTGGTTTTTTATAAAACTTTTTGATGATGTTACCCTGCTCAATATCTTCAAGGATCTTGATCAGTTTGCGGTCGGTATCATCAATACAATGTAGAAATTCTTCGGCAGTATTACTGAATAAACGCTGGTGGGTAAATGAAAATTCTCCGTTAGGATTGAGCTGTACAATGTGCGGCTCAATAACGTACGACAGGTAATCATGCCGGGCAATGGCATAAATTATTTGGCAAGGTTTGC
>JAQBNY010000021.1 GCA_028288315.1 Mucilaginibacter sp. | reverse complement strand
AGAGCAATGCCGGTGGTGCATGGGATAATGCTAAAAAATCATTTGAAAAAGGTGTTGAAATAAATGGCGAGATCTACTACAAAAAATCTGAACCGCATAAAGCATCAGTAACAGGTGATACCGTGGGAGATCCGTTTAAGGATACCTCAGGCCCTTCAATGAATATTTTGATTAAACTTATGTCGATAGTTTCGCTGGTAATTGCGCCGCATTTAAATAAGGCTGATAATACTAATAAGTTTATTCAAAAGCAGGAAAAAGTGCAGTCGATTAATTTGCATACCATTAAGGTTGAGAAAAATATATAATCACCTTCAAATAATACAAAAGCCCCGGTTAATACCGGGGCTTTTTTGTGCGCGAAAAGTCAGCTTATTTATACTTTATTTTTTGTGGGGGAGTATTGTTGTAATAACGCAGTGTTCACTTGTTTTTTCCTCTTAGAATTACGTGTTTTGCAATTATAATTCGGCTTATCATCAGGCTCACCGTTGTTACATTCTGCTCTTTATCTTTTCAATAAATTTAAGTACGTTTGGGCAACACGATTTTAACTATTACTGATCTTACTAAAAAATTGAAATGAAGTTATTTATAAAGAAACCGATAGCTCAACTGATGGCAGCATCGGCGGAATCGGAGAAAACATTAAAACGAACGTTAGGCGTTGGGTCGCTGATAGCGCTGGGTATCGGAGCCATTATTGGTGCGGGTATTTTTGTGCGTACAGCTGCAGCTGCTGGTGAGCATGCCGGCCCGGCGGTTACTATTTCATTCCTTATTGCAGCAGCCGGTTGCGCGCTTGCAGGTTTATGCTATGCTGAGTTTGCAAGCATGATCCCTATTGCAGGTTCGGCCTATACATATTCTTATGCTACCATGGGCGAATTTATTGCCTGGATCATTGGTTGGGATTTAGTGCTGGAATATGCATTGGGCGCAGCTACGGTATCCATCGGCTGGTCGCAATATTTTAACGAGTTTTTGCATACCTTCTTTAATGTGCATATACCTTATATGTGGTCGCATTCGCCTCTTGAAATATCAAATACTGCAACGGGTATGTACGCTGCAGAATTAGGGCAGCATGGTATTGTAAACTTACCTGCCATATTCATTCTGCTAATGCTTACATTGTTATTAATACGTGGTACGGCAGAATCTGCTGTGGTTAACAATATTATAGTAGTAGTAAAAGTGGCCATAGTATTAATGATAATTGGTTTTGGCTGGCATTTTATTAACCCTGCTTTGCATACACCTTACATGATACCTGCTGATGCCGGTAAAATAAAGGTTAGCGCCGGTACAGTAGATTATGCCGATACATTTAATCATGGGTGGCTTGGCGTATTACGTGGTGCCAGTGTTGTATTCTTTGCATTTATTGGTTTTGATGCGGTATCAACCGCGGCACAGGAAGCTAAAAATCCGCAAAGGGATATGCCTAAAGGTATATTAATATCATTGGTTATTTGTACTGCACTTTACATTTTATTCTCGCACGTATTAACTGGTTTAGTATCATACAAGGAATTCCTTATCCAGGGTAAAGAAGCGTCTGTAAGTTACGCTATTAAGGCAGCAATGCCGGGCTACGGCTGGTTAGCGTCATTTGTAACGGTATCTATTTTAGCAGGTTTCTCCTCTGTTATTTTGGTGATGCTAATGGGGCAAACACGCGTGTTTTACACAATGAGCACAGATGGTTTAATCCCTAAAATATTCTCAAAACTTCATCCAAAACACCGTACACCTTATAAATCGCAATGGTTATTTTTTGGGTTTGTATCGCTGTTTGCTGGCTTTATTCCTGATAAATATGTAGGTGATATGGTGAGCATTGGTACATTGTTCGCGTTTGTACTGGTATGTTTAGGTATCTTTATTCTCCGCAGAACAGATCCTCTTTTGGTTCGTCCGTTCAAAACACCATGGTACATGGTAGTGTGTCCGCTGGGTGCTATCATTTGTTTATGTATGATAGCAAGCGAAGGCTGGGAAAACTGGGCAAGGCTTATTGGCTGGTTGCTTATAGGTTTTGTTATTTATTTTGGCTATAGCATTAAGCGTTCACATGTACGTAAAGGTGTTGTTGAACCGGCTACGGATCCAATCAACCCTAAGTATGTTGAATAAGTAGCATTAATATTATACAATGTAAAAAGGTTCTGTGCAAACAGAACCTTTTTTGCGTTTATACCTTTTGTATGGAATGAAGTTGAATAAAACCCTGTGGGTACTTGTGTTTATTTCGATAATAAATTCCATGGGATTTGGCATTATCATACCGCTGTTGTACTCGTATGGTAAAAAGTTTGGTGTAACTGAGCAAACCATTGGGTTGCTTACCGCTGCATTCTCCATATCGCAGTTTTTTGCTACCCCTGTGTTAGGTTCACTGTCTGATAAGTTTGGCCGTAAACCTATCCTGGTGCTTAGCCTTGTAGGTACCTGCGTGTCATTTATGCTGTTTGGCTTTGCCAACAGCATTATCATGTTATTTGCCGCGCGGATATTGGATGGGTTAACCGGCGGCAACATTTCGGTAGCTCAAGCCATGATATCAGATATATCACCACCAAAAGAACGGGCTAAAAACTTCGGGATACTTGGTTCCGCTTTTGGGTTTGGCTTTGTAATAGGACCGGCCATAGGTGGGCTATTAAGTAAGTTTGGTACAAAGGTGCCTTTCTTTTTTGCGGCCGGTATAGCGTTACTGGGTGTTATGCTTACACTTTTCTTATTAAAAGAAACCAACAACAACCAAAACAGCGCTAAAGGTAGATCTAACAAGTTCAAATTTAAATCGCTTATCACCGTGTTACAAAAGCCGGTAATTGGTACTGCCATATTCATTGGCTTTTTGCTAACCATGGCACAGTTTACTATGCTCATTGGTTTCCAAACTTTTAGTGTAGATAATTTAAAGTTGAGTCCTACTCAGATAGGCCTTTTTTATGCCGGCTTTGGTGTTACCGGTATATTAATGCAACTGTCTGTCCCGCTTATTAAAAAAGTGATTTCATCACAAGCGCTTATACTATTAATCTCTACCTTGTTTTGTTTAGGCATGATGTTATTAGCAGGCTTTGCAACCGGGCTTGTACTGTTTGCGGTATCAATTGGTATTTACGGCTTGTTTAATGGGTTGCGTAACCCTATGTTAAACACTATTATAGCCGATAGGAACGAAGAATCTGGACGGGGCGAGGTAATGGGCATTAACCAGTCTTATGCGTCAATAGGGCAAACGCTTGGGCCGGTTACCGCGGGGCTAATTACAGTAATATCAATACATAGTGTTTTCTTTTTATCATCTTTATATATTTTAATTGCATTTTTGTTTAGTATCCGTTTAAAATTAAAAGAAAGTAAATCCTAAACCTATGCATCCACTAATATTTAAAGAGGTATTATCAGTAAC